>JANONS010000437.1:0-2529 GCA_031420915.1 Armatimonadota bacterium | reverse complement strand
GCGCGCCTGGGGCTGGTCAGGCATGTACCGTACCATGCGGTGGACCTGACCCCGGCAGGCAGGCGCCTTGCCTTGGCCGTCGTGCGGCGGCACCGGCTCCTCGAACTCTACCTGGAAAGGATGCTGGGGGTCGGCATCGAGCACGTGCACCAGGAGGCAGAACGCCTGGAACACGCGGTCTCCGAGGCCCTGGAGGCGCGGCTGGACGAGATTCTCGGTCATCCCTCTGTCGACCCTCATGGCGAGCCGATCCCGCAGCGGAAGGCATTGCTGGGGGCGGGGGCTTGGTCAGAACAGCGCCGGCATGCCCCGTAGCGCGCTGACCACCAACCACTCACGTGGACGCGCCCCCGGCCGCGCGCACACGAGGCTGGCGCTCCTCCTTGTTGCCCTTGTCCTGGCCGGCTGCGCCCGATCCGCGAGCCAGAATCCCGGACGGGGAGCGCGGGCGGTGGCCACGTACTCCGTCATCGCCGACCTGGCGCGGCAGGTGGCGGGAGACCGCGCCCAGGTGTCCAGCCTTGTGCCCCCGGGGACCGATCCGCACACGTATGAGCCTCGACCGGGCGACCTGCGCCGCGTCGCGGAGGCCCACCTGGTGTTCTATAACGGCCTGAATCTGGAGCTGTGGTTCGACAGGCTCATCCAGGGCTCAGGGACCCGCGCCCGGACCATCGTCACCTCCCGGGGCGTGATCCCCATCGTGATCCAGGACCCCCTGAGCCGGTACCGCGGCGCGCCCGACCCTCACGCCTGGATGGATGTGCAGAACATCATGCGCTTCTACGTGCCGAACATCCGCGATGCCCTCACCGCCGTCGATCCCGGAGGGGCGGAAGTCTACCGCCGCAACGCCCAACGGTACATCGGGGAACTCGAAGCCCTTGACGCGTGGATCCACGAGCGGGTCGCCACCCTGCCTGTGCCCCGGCGGAAGCTGGTGACGACCGAGAACGCGATGCACTACTTCGCAGCCCGCTACGGCTTTCAGGTCATCGGGTGGATCTATACCCTGGCGCCGGAGTCCGAGCCGCCGGCCCGCCGGATCGCCGACCTGGTGGAACGGATCCGCCAGGAGCGGGTCCCGGCCTTCTTCGTGGACCTCACCCTCAACCCGAAGCTCATGGAGCGCCTCAGTCAGGAGACCGGAGTCCCGATCCGGGGGGCGCTCTACATCGACTCGCTGGGCGGGCCTGGCAGCGGCGCCGACTCGTATGTCGGGATGATGCGCGCGAACGTGGAGATGCTCATCACCGGCCTGGGACGTCCGGGGCTATGAGTGCCATTGAGGTCGCCAGCCTGAGTGTGGCCTACGACACCCGTCCCGTGCTCCTCGGGCTCACCCTGGCCGTCGAGCGCGGGGAGGTGGTGGGGGTCGTCGGTCCGAACGGCGCCGGCAAGTCCACGTTCTTCCGTGCCCTCGTCGACCTGGTGACGCCCGGGACCGGTCGCATCCTGCTCCTGGGTGGCACGGTCCGTTCCCACCGGCGGTGGGTGGCGTACCTCCCCCAGCGTGAGGCGATCGACTGGGATTTTCCCGTACTCGTCGAGGACGTCGTGATGATGGGCCGCTTCCCCCACCTGAGATGGGGACGGCGCCCAGGCGCCCGCGATCGGCGCATCGTCGAGGAGTGCATGGAAAGCCTGGGCATCACCGACCTCCGGTGGCGCCACATCGGTGAACTCTCCGGCGGCCAGCAGCAGCGGACCCTGCTGGCCAGGGCACTGGCTCAGGAGGCACAGATCCTCCTGCTCGACGAGCCATTCATCGGTGTCGACGCGGCCACCGAGCAGACCATCATCGCGCTCCTCCAGCGGCTCCGCCGGGAGGGGCGAACCGTGCTCATCGTCGACCACGATCTCTCCCGCGCCGCCGAGGCCTATGACCGCATCCTCCTGCTGAATCAGCGCCTGGTGGCCTTCGGCCCGCCATCCGAGGTTCTGACCCAGGAGCTGCTGCGAACTACCTATGGGGGACGGCTCACGCCGCTCGAGGTCCTGGGCGTCGCCGGGCAGGGCCAGCCGTGAATCCTGTGGCCTGGTTCCTCGATCCCTTGCGATACGCCTTCATGCAGCAGGCGCTCGTGGCGGCGGTCCTCGTGGGGACCGTCTGCGCCGTTATGGGTAGCTTCCTCCTGGTGAAGCGCTGGGCCCTGCTTGGGGATGCGGTCTCCCACGCCGTTCTGCCGGGGGTGGCCATCGCCTTCCTCCTGGGATGGCCCTTCCTGATCGGCGCGCTGCTGAGCGGTCTCCTCACCGCGCTGGGGATCGGATTTGTGGAGCGACACACCCGGCTCAAACAAGATGCCGCCATGGGACTGGTCTTCGTGAGCGCCTTTGCCCTCGGCCTGGCCATCATCAGCCGCATCCGCAGCCCCGTCGACCTCTTCCATGTCCTGTTCGGCAACGTCCTGGCCGTCGGCCGGGAGGACCTGCTGACGACAGGGCTCTCCGGGCTCGCCGTCGTTGCGACGATCGCCTTCCTCTACAAGGAGCTCTTGCTGTGGGCCTTCGATCCGATCATGGCCG
>JANONS010000436.1:0-7380 GCA_031420915.1 Armatimonadota bacterium | reverse complement strand
CCGCCGGGAGGGTTATACAGATGAAACGGGCCGACCTGCGGGTCGTGAAGGTCGCTGAGACACGGTTCGTGCTGGAGGGGTCCGAGCGAGCGCCCTGGGAGATCTGGCAGACCGATACGGAGAACGACGCGCAGCAACTCGTCGAGTTCGCGGGCCGTCTCTGCTACTCCTCCTGGTCCAAGCCCAACCCCGCCACCCGTGCAAACGCAGATTACATCAATCACATCATCGAGTCGCAGCATTTCAGCGTCCTCGAGCACGCGGGCTTCGCGGTTGCCATTACCGGGATTTCACGCAGCTGCAGTCATGAAATGGTCAGGCATCGCCACTTGAGTTTTTCCCAAATTAGCCAGAGGTTCTTCGACGAGACCGATGCCGCCGCGGTGATCCCCTCGCTCTACCGGGATGACCCGGATGCATTAGCCGTACTCGATGAGGTCTACCAGCGCACGATGGACGCCTACAAACGGCTGGTTGAGATCGGGACGCGCAAACTGGCGACCATGAAGGACAAATCCCACCGGCGCAAGCGCGTGCGCGAAGCCGCCCGCACGGTACTGCCCAACATGACGGAGGTCCACATCGTCGTCTCCGGCAACCACCGGGCGTGGCGGGAGTTCTTCGAGAAGCGGGGCGACCCGCACGCCGAGCCCGAGATCCGCGAGGTGGCGGTGAAGATCTTCAAGGAGGTCGCCCAGCCTCTCGCCCCGGCGGTGTATCAGGACCTCTCCGTCGAGCAGATCACTCTCGATACAGGGGAGGTCTGGGAGACCATCCGGCGCCGCCATCCCCAGCCGGCACACACGGGCGGCTAGGGCCGGGCCGCGATGAGCGCGGCCACCAGCTCCAGGAAGCGCTGATCCTCGGGGCCGAACGCAGCCCGGCGGTCGCTGTCGATGTCGATCTCGCCGATCACGAGCGATTGCGGCGCGCGCGTCCGAACTCGGTCCGGACCGAGTCGCCTGGGCGCGGCTTTGGGATGACAGGGGGCAGCGGAGAGGGTCCGGGCGGCTGGCACCGCACCGGGGCGCGCCTAAGGGCTTCGAAATCGCCATGATATACATCGGCCATGGATCCGCACATGCTCTCGGCTGTGCCCTACGTGCTCCTCCCGAGCAGCCGCGCCCGCAGTGCGCGGCTGGGCATCTCTGCGGTAACTCGGTCCGGACCGAGTGTTGTGCGTCAGGTGAGTTGACCCACTACCCAGGGGACCAGCCGCTTGACAATGTGGCTCCTTGAGGCTACATTGGGCCCATGACCATGAAGACCGTCGGTCTGCGCGAACTCAAGAATCGCCTCAGTGCCTATGTCAAGCAGGTACGTGCCGGGCAAACGATCGTGGTGACCGATCGGGGTCAGGTGGTGGCCGAACTCCATCCTCCGGGCCTGGTGCCGCCCGGCACCAGGATCGATCCCGCCATCGCCCGCCTGGTCAGCCGAGGCGTCCTGACCCTTGGCGCTCCGAATACTGGGCGGGTGTATCTCCGCCTTCCCCGGCTATTGCGGTCAACGACCTCGGCGGAGCTCCTGGACACAGAGCGCGGGACGCGGTGAGGCTGTACGCCGAATCGAGCGCGGTCCTGGCCTGGTTGTTCGGCGAGTCCGAAGGGGAGGAAATTCGGGGGCTCCTCGCAGGGGCCGAGAACGTGTTTACCTCCGTTCTCACGTTGGTCGAGACCGACCGGACCCTCATCAGGGCTCAAGTGGTAGAACGCCTCAGCGATGGGGAGGTTGCCGACCGCCGTCGCCTCCTGACGAGGGCGAGCAGACACTGGCACCTGCTGCACCTTCACGAGGAGATCCTGGACCGAGCCCGGCGTCCGTTTCCGGGCGAGCCCATCCGCACCCTGGACGCCCTGCACCTGGCGAGTGCGCTGGCAGCCCGCGCTACCGTTTCCGAACTGGCTGTGCTCAGCCTGGACAGCCGCATTCGAAGCGTCAGTGTCGATTTAGGTTTCCAGGCATTCCCAAAGGGCTGAGGTGTACCCGCCGACAGGTATCGTCTTGCCGAAGTGGATGGGAACGGGCTACACTGTGTTCGGGCCGGGGTAGCTCAGATGGTAGAGCGCGGGCCTGAAGAGCCCGGCGTCGGCGGTTCGATTCCGTCCCCCGGCACCATCTGCCTCGGTTCCACCTTCCGCTCTTCACCCAACATTCCGGGTCACTAGCGCCCTCAGGGGATCAGCCGCTTCAGCGCCTTCACCAGACCGTCGAACGCCACGACGAGCAGGCCGACTGCCGCCACGAAAATCCCGAGCACGATGACCCCCAGGATGCTCCCCCCGAGGAGGAACAAGCCGTCGTCGCGCAGCAGCCCGGCGCCGATCACCATCACCGCGATCGCCGGCAGAGTGTTCAGGAACGGCGCGGGGCTCAGGAGGATGAGTCCCATGAAGAGGACGACCACCGCGGCCGCGCGCACCATCACAGGGTTATTCAGGACGCGGAACCGGGGGCGGGAGTACCGCTCCAGGCGCCGCACCAGCGGCACCCCCTTCCGCCGGAGGCCCTCCACCGTCCCCGGCGACAGACGCCTCCGGCGGAGCCACCTGGGCAGCCACGGGCGGTCGAAGCCGACGGCCAGCTGGAACGCCAGGAGCATGTAGATGGGACCGACGATGGCGGACGCACCCGGGGGCAGCACGGGGATCAGCATCGGCAGCCCCAACAGAATCATCAGTAGGCCGAACCCGCGCCCGGCGACGCGGCCGAAGACGTCGCCTACAGTGATCTGCTGCTCGGTGGCCAGCAGATGATCCAGGACCTCGCTGACAGGCTGTGGGGGGACGTGTTCTTGCGGCTCCATCGGGTCCGGTGATGGGTTTCCGCTAGTGGGCATCGATCCCTGCAGGAGGAGGCTCCTGTGACGGGGAACCCAGGCGCGGGAGGATAGGGCGTGGCGCAGGCACCCGGGCTAAACGTCTATGATAAGAAGCTCCTGGCGAATATCATCCACCAGGTGTGGCGGACCTGTCAGGCGTTTGTGACCATCGTCACGGAACAGGGGGCGGAGGAGGCGTACGACGCGCTGGAGGGACTGGCCGAATGGTCGGTGGCGCAGCGGAAGGTCCTCTCGCCTCGTTCCGCGCGCCACCCTCGGGCCGGGAGCCCCCCGGGCTTGCGCGTCGGCCGGGCGCTGCTCGACGACATCGACACGTTCTGCCACGCCATCGGCGAGATGGTGGCCGGACTCCAGGACTCACCACTCGACCCCGACGAGGTCGAGGAGGAAGCCCTGGGGATCATCGAGGGCTTCCTCGCCTGGACCAACCTGATGGCCTCCCAGCTGGGGATTACCCGCAATCTGAAGCCGCAGACGCTCTGGTTCGAACGGTAGCCCGGTCAGCGAGGCCTAGAGGGCGCGTCGAATTCTCCGGATGAATTCCTCGACCGGCAACTGGCCGCATTCGACGATGTCGCCCTGGATGCGTGCATCATCGATTTTCCTGCTCAGATCGTAGAGCGTTTTCAGTCGGATGAAATCGAGTAACGTGTACTTCCGTACTTTCATGAATGCCGCGAGCATCCCAATGGATTCGTAGAAGCGATGCGGGGAGGACAGGTCGACCGTCGCTCTCACCGCGCGGTACCAGCGGTAGAGGGACCGATCAACTATGAAGTTTTTGAGCGGCCTGGGAAGAAGCGCTCCGATTCTCACGCGACATGCCTGAGGCGAAGCGCCTGAGAGAAGTGGCGGGAGCGACGGGATTTGAACCCGCGATCTCCTGCGTGACAGGCAGGCGTGTTGAACCGGGCTACACTACGCCCCCGCGATGTGGCGATCCCGCCACAGACCGATTATACGCTACTCCAGCCCTGCCAGACGCTCCACGAAGCGGGCGATCGCGGAGTGGTCGAGGTCCTCGTCCCCCTGCGCGCGGAGCGCCCCCAGCACCTCGTGCACCAGGCCCGTCGCCAGGAGCGGAGTCCCGGTGGCCCGGCCCGTCGCCAACGCAATCGCCAGATCCTTGTGATGGAGGCGCACCGTGAACCCCGGTGTGAAGTTGCGGTCGAGGATCCGCTGCCCGTGCGCATCCAGGATGCGACTCTGCGCGAACCCGCCCAGCAGCGCCTCCCGCACCCGCGCAGGATCGACCCCCGCCTTGCGCGCCAGCGTCAGCGCCTCGCTCACCGCCTGAATCGTCACCGCCACGACGATCTGGTTGCAGGCCTTGGCGACCTGTCCCGCCCCCACCTCGCCGATGCGGACGATGTTCTTTCCCATCGCCTCGAGGATCGGCCGGACCTGTTCAATTACCTGCTCGGGGCCGCCGACCATGATGGAGAGCGTCCCCTCGATCGCCCCCTTCTCACCGCCGCTCACCGGAGCATCGAGCATCGCGGCACCGCGTGCCTCGAGCGCCGCGGCCACCTCTTGCGTCACCAGTGGCGAGATCGTGCTCATGTCAATCAGCACAGCGTCCCGCTGAATCCCCTCGATCACCCCGTCCGGCCCGAGCACGACCTGCCGGACCTCAGGGGAATCGGGCAGCATCGTGATGATCACGCGGCTCTGTTCGGCCACCCTCCTGGGTGTGCCGCCGTCGAGGGCTCCCTCGGCCACCAGCGCGTCGACCGGCGGGCGGCTTCGACTGTGGACGACCAGCCCGTATCCCGCACGGAGCAGGTTGCGGGCCATCGGCCTGCCCATGATCCCCAACCCGATGAACCCAATCGTCTGCGCCATCCGCCTCCTCCTACGTCCGCACCGTCATCACGTCGAGCGAGCGCAACCCGCCCTCGCCATCGAAGGCCGCGACACCCGCCAGCAGCTCTCCCGGGCCGAGGGCGAGGACCCGGGGCGCGTCGGGGGACGCGCGCGGGCGGCGGCTATGAGGCAAGGCTGAACCCCATCGTCTCCACCCAGCGGAGTGAGTCGCGCGTGGAACCGAGGGGCCTGTACTCCAATCCGACATGCCCCGTGTACCCGGCTTCGTCCAGCGCCCTGAGGATATAGAGGAAGTTCAGCTCCCCCGTCCCGGGCTGATGGCGGTCGGGGGGATCGGCGATCTGGACGTGCCCGATGCGCGGGAGCAGCGCCCGAAGTGTCGGGACCACGTTTCCCTCCATCCGCTGCATGTGGTAGACGTCGTACTGGAGCCGGGCATTCGGTGAAGCGACCTCCTCCAGCAGGGAGATCACGTCCGCGGATCGGGAGAGGAAGAACCGCGGCAGGTCGTAGGTGTTCACGGCCTCCACCAGCAGCGTGAGGCCGGCGGTCTCGAGCGTCCTGGCAGCCAGCCGGAGGTTGTCCACCAGGCAGGCCCGCTGCTCCGGGTAGGGGATCGCCTCGTCGCGCAGACCCACCAGGCAATTGAGGAGGCGGCAGTCCAGGCGGCGGGCCGCGTCCACAGCCACCTGCACCCCCTCGCGAAACTCCTGACGCCGCGCCGGGTGGGCGGCGATGCCCCGATCTCCCTTCTCGCGATTCCCCACCGGGAGGTTGAAGAGCACCTGCCGGAGTCGCAGCCGTCCCACTTCCGCGGCGATCGCATCGATGTCGTACTCATAGGGAAAGGTGGGCTCCGCCGCGACGAAGCCAGCCTCTACCGCGGTGAAGCCGGCGGCGCGGGCCTGCTGGAACCGCTCCATGAACGGGACCTCCGAAAAGAGCAGGGTCAGATTGGCCGAAAAGCGGGGCATCTACACCACCTCCAGCCGGGCCGCCGCAGCGGCCGGCGGCGTCCCCCTGTGGACCACCTCCGCCACCGCCACAGCCATCGCGCCGGGATCGACGCTTGTGGGGAAGAGCACGTTGCGACCCATCAGCACGCCGCGCACGGCTGGTCCTGCCGCGAGCCCCTGGGCCACCTCCTCCAGAACGTTCCGTGGTGCCTCCACGTCGCCCCCAAGCAGGACGATCGGACAGGTCGTCGCGCGGGCCACGCGCTCATACCCGTCGCAGTAGGGCAGTTTCAACCAGAGGTGACGTGAGGTCGAGCCGAGCCCTGTGGCCACCCCCACCGTGCGCAGCACATCCTCGAGCCGGCGGCTGACCTGGAGGGCTCCATCCACCCGGCGAACTGGCAGGGCCTCCACAAACGCCGGCAGGTTCCGGGCCGCAAGCGCGTCCACGGCGCGGGACGCGGACTCCAGCGTACGGAGCGTCCCCGGATCCTCGGGGTCGATCCGCACCAGAAGTTTCCCGCCGTCCAACCCCATCGCCGCGATCCCCTCCGCCGTGTACCCGGTGAAGCGGTCGTCGAGTTCAAAGATGGTGCCGGCCAGCCCTCCCCGATTCATCGATCCCAGGAGGACGCGACCGTCCAGGAGTGCAGGCTGACCTTCGCCAAGCCGAATGTGGTCGAGCAGCAGCAGTTCGTCGATGATATCCGCGGTGCCGAGTACCCCATCCACGTCCGGTTGTTCAAGCACGCTCACGATGCGGGCGAGCAGGCCCCACCGGTCCGTCATCGCGAGCGGGTCCTCTCCGATGCGCAGGAGCATCCGGGCGGGATGGTCCGCGGCCAGGAGGACGAGCCTCCCGTCCGGGCCGGTCAGTCCCTCGCGCCGCTGCCGGCGCCTGGCTGCCTGCAGAATCAGTTGAGGGGCCCGCACCCGGAGGTCGGTCAGCGTGGCGAGGACCTGGCGCGGGAGCACGCGCTCGGCGTCAAATGCCGTGTGCATCGACATCGGCGCTGGCCATTAGCGCGTTGAGGTCGCGATAGGCTGCATAGATCTCATCGTACCTGGCGGACACCTCTGGATCGGGCTCATACCGGTCCACCGGAGGGTTCAGATGGGCGGCATCGTCGAGCCGCAGCGCCCCGACGGCGGCCCCGGCCAGGACCATCGCCCCCAGCGAGGCGGCATCGGTCATCCGCGGCAGGGTCACCGTCTTCTTCCAGATGTTCGCCTTGATGGCGGCCCAGACCCTGCTGCGCGCGCCGCCGCCGACCAGCACCACCTCCTCGACCCGACGCCCGTGCCGTTCCAGCACCTCCAGGCATCCCCGCCCATCAAAGGCGATGGCCTCCAGCACGCTGCGCACCATGTCATCACCCGTGTGCGCCAGGGTGAACCCAGACCACACCGCCCTGGCGCGGGGATTCCACCACGGTGCGCGCGCGCCGATGAAATGGGGTAGCAGCAGCAGGCCGCGCGCCCCCGGGGGGCTCTGCGCGGCACGGGCCGTCAGGTCGCTCTCCCCCGCCAGCCCCACCACGCTCTCCAGCCAGCGGAGAATGGCGCCCGAGGCGGTGAGTCCCTGCTCCCAGAGGAAGAGCCCGGGGACCACGTGTGCCGAGATCAGGATGCCGGCGGGGAGCGGCTCGGGCAGCGTCCCGGGCAGGGAGATGTTCGTCGCCGTGCCCGTGGACTCCATCGCCCGCCCTTCGAGCGCTCCCGCCCCCAGCGCCTCGCAGGGGCGGTCGCCTCCAC
>JANONS010000435.1:0-3300 GCA_031420915.1 Armatimonadota bacterium | reverse complement strand
AAGAGCACCGCGAGCGGGTCCGAATAGACCAGACCTCCGAGCCACCCGCCGAGGATCGTCGGGGCCCCGCCGAGCATCCCGAGCAGCACGAGGTGGGTCGCGAGCCTGCGGCCGCGGAACTCGGGCGCTCGGGCGACGGGGGCGAGAATCGCGGGCCCCTCGGTGATGTTGTGGATCATGAACCCCACCACCAGGAGCGTCCCCAGGGCGATCTCCCCCAGCACATAAGCCGCTCCGATAGCCAGCCCCTCACCGAGGTTATGGAGACCGATCCCCAGGGCAATCAGATACGCCAGGGTGAGGCGCGCATGGAACGGTCCCTTCCTGGCCCCCGCCTCGAGGAGACGCTGGTTCAGCGCGACCAGCCCGAGAAAGCTTCCCAGGGTGCCGATGGTGATCAGGCCGACGCCCTGGAAGATGCCTGGAATGCGCTCGGCCACCTCCAGCGCCTCCGTCAGCGCATCGATGCCGAGAAACACCAGGAGGCCCACGGTCAGCCCGAGCAGCGCTCCCCACCCGCGCCGGGTGAGCCTCCGCAGCGCCGGCAGCCAGGCGAGCCCCAGATAGACCGGGATCACCCCCACGTAGATGCCGAGCAGCGCGAACGCCCAGAAGGCCTCGCGCGTGGGCCCGGGGGTGAGGAAGGCCGCGTCCACCTCATGTCCAAACTTGAACCCGCCACCGGTGATGACCTCAACGGCATACGGTTCGGCCTCCACCCAGTCGAAGGGAATCACCAGGCGCGCCCGCCCGAGGCGGGTGACCTCCTGACCGGGGAAGGCGGAGAAGTTCCACAGGGCGCCGTTCACGATGATTTGGGCGATGACGACCGGCCGCGGGCCGCTGTTGCGCACGGTCACCACGATCTCGTGGGGGCGGAAGGCGACGCGCTCAAAATCCAGCCGCTCGACCGGCACCGGGGTGATGAAGATCGCCCCTGGCCCTCGCGACAGCACCACGTAGACGATGATCGCCAGCAACAGCAGCGGCAAGAGCACCGCCGCCGCGACGCCCAGCGGGCCTCGCCGACGTGCGCCGACTTCGGACGCGCGCTCCGCCATGGTCATCTACGCTCGTGCAACCTCGAAGATCCCTGTCCAGCCGCGCTCCGCGAACTCGTTGACATGGGCATGAAAGAGGTAGTTCCCCGGGTAC
Organism: Armatimonadota bacterium; assembly: GCA_031420915.1. Lineage (GTDB taxonomy): Bacteria > Sysuimicrobiota > Sysuimicrobiia > Sysuimicrobiales > Humicultoraceae > JANONS01. Next base: position 2,145 of record JANONS010000435.1, on the reverse strand, counting down.
TTGTAGCTCAACTCCAGGATCGCGCGCTCCCCCTGACCCAGGATCAGGGTGTCCGTGATCTCATAGAGATCCAGCCGGGTGCCTGTGCGGTAGAGCTTGAACATGTTGCCGTGGAGATGAAAGGAGTTGATGAAATCAAACTCCGTCATGTTGGTGAGGTAGATGCGGACCAACTCCCCCACCTTGAACTTGATGGGGTGCTCCAGATAGTAGTTGGTGATGCCGTTGACGGTGTAGAATTCGTTCTCCTCGTCAAAGTCCGGGTCGAAGCCATTCATGACCATGACCATCTCCCGGGCCGGCGGGCGGCCGCCAGGAGGATCGACAATGAAGGTGCCGTAGAGTCCCTTCATGATGTGCTTGGTGACCGGCATCGTGTGGCAGTGGTAGACGAAGAGACCGAACGGCTCGGCCACAAAGTCATAGGTAAAGCTGCCGTTGGGCGGGATCTGCTCAAACACGCCATCCATGTTTGCCGGGTGGGTCCCATGGAGATGGATGGTGTGGGGATGCTTGTCGCCGTTGTGGAAGAAGATCCGCACCCGATCCCCCTCGGTCGCGCGCAGGGTCGGCCCCGGGACCATGCCGTTGAACGTCCATGCGGGGAAGACCACCCCCTGCGCCACCTCAACCTCTTTGGGGTAGGCGACCAGCCTGTACTCCCGCGTGGTCTGTCCGCGCACCCCACGGGTGACCTTCCCATAGTCGAAATGCCGGAGAAAGGTCATCGGGTCCATCGCATCAGGATGCTGGCGTGCGACGGCCACGCCGGTGGCATGGCCGTGCGACAGGCCGGCGAGCGCGCTCGGGCGATACCCGGGGAGCTGCGGTCCGGGCCCCGCGTGACCCAGGCGCTGGCGGCCGAGGATCATCCCCGCGCCCGCGAGACCGAGTCCGGCGGTCAGGCCCGTGCGGAAGAATTGCCGTCGAGTGAACGCGGGGTCAGCGGCGGCCGGTGTGACCGGGGCAGCCGCCTGCGAGCCTTCGGCTCTCACCAGGTAGGCCAGGGAGATCAGCAGCCCCAATTCCACGGCCTTGGTGAGCAGGCCCAGAGGCTCGAGGGGTTCGGGTCCCTGGGCGAAGGGCGGGGCGACTACCCGGGTCACTGCGTAGACGGCGATCGACCCCGCCACCGTGCCCAGACCAAACATGTACCAGCGGCGCGTCGGGACGATGATCAGAGCTACCCCGCAGGCGATCAGCGCCCCGGCAGCACCGGCGAACAACAGCCCGAATGCCGCGCTCTCCTTCCAGTGGGCCGGCGCCAGAACCAGGTGGATGAAGGCGGAGGTGAACGCCAGCACACTGGCAGCCAGCCGCCAGCGATAGAGAGCCGTGTTGCGCTCCGCTCCAGGCATGGGGACGCTCCTTCCTTAGCGAGAGACAGCGGGAGAACCGTGCCTCTTTTAGTCTCGACTAAATTAGCCTTGGCTAAATATACCTTGAGAGGCCGGAGATCGTCAAGCCCTGGCCAGCGGCAGCCGGGCGCAGCGGGGGCAGGTCGTCGGGCAGGGCTCGACATGGATGGTGACATCGGTCCGGGGCAGCGCCGCGCGGATGTGCTCCTCCAGGTCGTCGCACAGCGCGTGGGCTTGGCCCACCGACAGTGTGCGGTGGAGGACAAGGTGCAGGTCCACAAACCGATCATGTCCCGCCTTGCGGGTGCGCAGCGCATGGTACTCCACAATCTCGTTCTCGTGATCGGCCAGGATCGCGCGCACCCTGGTCTCCTCATCCGCGGGCAGCCGCGTGTCCATCAGCCCGGCGACGGAGGAGCGGGAGACCCGCCAGCCCATGCGGGTAATGTGCACGCCGACCAGCGCACCCGCCAGGGGATCCACCCATCTGGCGCCGGTCGCTTCCTGCAGCCCCAGACCGATCACGACGGCGATCGACGTGACGACGTCGGCGAAGAGGTGGCGCGCGTCCGCTTCCAGCGCTGCAGAGTCCTGTTCGCGGGAGATGCGCAGCAGCCAGCGCGCCACGAGGAAGTTGACCGCCGCCGCGACCGCCACCAGCGCCACGCCCGCGGGCAGATAAGCCAGCGGCAGCGGCCGGATGAACCGGCGCGCGGCGTTCGCGACCACCACGATTCCGGCGGCGAGGATGAGGGCTCCCTCGGTCCCGCTGCTGACGTACTCCGCC
>JANONS010000434.1:0-1931 GCA_031420915.1 Armatimonadota bacterium | reverse complement strand
CGGGTGTCCCAGTGGTGTTCTCGCACGGAGGTGGCTCAGATCTCCGTTACTGGGAACCCCAACGGGAGGTCTTCGCCGCGCGCTACCGGTTCGTTGCCTACAGCCACCGGTTCCACGGAACCGGTCCATGGCCTGCGAAGGGCGACTACTCGGCCGACGCGCACATGACCGACCTGGTGGCCATCATGCGTCGGCTGGAAACAGGGCCCGTCCACCTCGTCGGCTTCTCCACGGGGATAGCGCTTCGCGCCACCCTGTGCGAGGCTGGCCTCGTTCGCAGTCTGACGATCATCGAACCCAACGTGCCGTGGCTACTGGAGGGCAATCCTGAGGGCGAGGCCGTCCTCGCGTGGTGGCGCGACGAGAACGAACGCGTTCGGGCCGAGGCAGCAGGCGACGCCGAACGCGGTGCCAAGCTGTGGTTTGAGCTCGTCAACAACAGGGGACCGGATACGTTCGACGCCCAACCCGAGGCTCTTCGCCGGATGTGGCTCGACAACTTCAACGCGAGGCGACCCGCGGCCCCATCGCCGGAGCCACTGACGTGCGAGCAACTCGGTGCCATCACGACGCCAACGCTTGCAGTGGGCGCCGAGTACGGCATGCCCTACTCGCGGCGGATCGTCGACATGCTCGCCGGGTGTATCCCCGGCAGCTGCTTGGTCGTCATCCTTTCTGTGACGCACTTCATGAGCTACCAAGAGCCCGACATGTTTAACGAAGCCGTCCTGGACTTCCTCGCACAACATTGATGAGGGTGATTCGGCCCTTCTGTCTGCCGTATAATTCTCGTTAGGCCTCACAGAACTCGCCGCGGCCCACGAGCACCGCAGGTTCATCAAGGAGACCAGCATGTCGAGAGAGATCGTTCGAACTGACCAAGCACCCCAACCACCGCCGAGCTACAGCCAAGCCGTGAAGGCGGGAGGACTGGTGTTTGTCGCGGGCCAAGGTCCCTTCGATCCGGTCACCGGGGAAGTGCCTGGAGAGACCATCCAAGAACAAACTCAGCAATGCCTACGCAACGTGTCAGCAATTCTCGCAGCGGCGGGCAGTTCGCTAACGAAGGTTGTCAGCGCAACTTTCATTCTCGCGGAAGAGTCCGACTTCGCCGGAATGAATGAAGAGTGGGTAAAGTGGTTCCCCGTCGATCCTCCCGCACGGCAAGGTGCGAAGCTACCAATCCGTCCAAAGGGAATAAAGGTGTCAATTGCTGTCATCGCAGAGGCCTAACCCTTCGGTCGAGCGGACAGCCAACGGCGGGGCACGTTTGCGCTTCTTCCCAGCGGTCGTGCCGCCGTCGGCTGCCGCTCACCTCAAACGTTAGACGGAGATCAGTCAGTGGTGAACCCTAAGAGAATCGTTCGCGATGGTTACGATCTTGTGTCAGATGCGTATCGGTCAGAAGGGTTCGACTACGAACGATCTAGGTATCGGGAGTTTCTGTCCTGGTTGGAGCCGAGGCTACAAAATGGCGACCGTGTCCTCGACCTGGGGTGTGGATGCGGCATTCCCGTAGCCAAGGTTCTCTCAGGTCGATTCAGCGTGCTCGGAATAGATATTTCGCCGATCCAGGTCCGCCGCGCTCAACAGTTTGTTCCTGAGGCAGAGTTCCGTTGCGCCGATTTCACGGATCTGGAGCTCCCCGAGCGATCCTTTGACGCAATCGTTGCCTTCTATGCGATCATTCACGTGCCTATCGACGAGCAGCCGGCATTATTCGACTCGATTGCATCATGGCTTGTCCCGGGTGGATTCCTGCTCGTCTCTGTCGGATGGAAGCAATGGACGGGACTGAGCCCGACTGGTGCGATGTCCCCGGAGCAGCCATGTATTGGAGCCATGCGGACTCCAACACGTATCGGTCCTGGTTGAAGGAGCGAGGGTTCAACATTCTCGAAGAGGGATTTCTGCCCGAGGGAGACGGAGGC
>JANONS010000433.1:0-1984 GCA_031420915.1 Armatimonadota bacterium | reverse complement strand
TTGATGTAGACCGCCGGCCAGAGAGCCGAGGACGTGGACGCCGGGTCCCCGAAGGCAAAGCGCTTGCCCGCGAGGTCGGTGAGACTCTTGGCCCCCAGATCGGCGCGCACCAGGATCTGTGAGCCGAAGTACGGCAGGCCGGCTCGAACGCTGACCAGCTCCACTTCAGCGCCACAGCGGGCGTTGGCCAATACGTAGGCCAGGGGCGAAAACCAGGCGATGTCCACGCGCCCCGCGCAGAATGCCTCGATGGTCGCCGCGTAGCTCGTCGGCACGGTCGCCTCGATCTCGATGCCGGTGGCGACCTTGAGCAGTCGGGCGATCTGCACTCCGCTGGCGAGGACCCGCTCGGTGTCCTGCGATGGAATGAACGCCATCACCAGTTTCCGTTTGGCTGGTCTGGCCTGACCCGCCGCCGGGGCTGGCTGCATGGCAACCGTCGTGACCGCGATCGTCAGTCCCATAACTACCCACAACACACGACGAAACCGGTTCACAGATTTCCTCCTTTGGTCACAAACGCCCCTGTGGAATCGTGCCTATCCTCTTTCAGGATACTTGATGCCCTTTCCTGCAACAAACCGTGGCTAGCACTTCGCGTAGCCACACGACCGGCAGGTCGCGCACCCGTTCTGGTGGATGAGGGTCGAGCCGCAGTCGGGGCAGATGCCCACGAACTCCAGGGGGAGGCCGTTGGCGGTGACCCCGCCCGTCAGGTCGCCGTCGCCGTCGAGCGCCGCGCGCTGCGGGACCGCCGCCCGCCCGTCGAAGAGGAGCCGCTCCTGGCGGCTCCGGATCCCGGGGTCGGGGAGCACATCCGCCCGGGGGAACTCCTTGTCCGGCCGGAACCCGTCCCCGTAGAGCGCCCGCCCCAGGCCCAGCGCCACCGCCTGCGCGATGGTGGTGACACGCACCACCGTCCCGTCGCTGCTGCGGTCCATGGCCACCTCCTTGCTCTGCACCCGCCAGAGCTGCTCGATGACCTCGCGCGGATCCACCCCCGCTCTCACGGCCAGCGAGGCCAGACGGCCGATCGCCTCGGCCTCCACGTCGAAAGAGTGCACGAACACCTCGCACAACCCTATCTCGTCCTCGTTCACCACCACGTAGATCCGCCCGCGGGGAGTCTCGATCCGCTCGGTGCGGCCCGTTGTCACTTTGGGGCGGGGGCGAGGGGAGGACCGCACTGCTTCGACCGCCGCGGCCTGGGTGCCCGAGGCGACACCAGACACGCCTATGGCACCCGGGCTCGGCGTGGGGACAGCCGCACCCGACTCAAGGGCTTCCTTTGACCCAGTGGAGAGACTGGGCTTCTTCTTCTCTGTCAACGCTGTAAGGATATTCTCGCGCGATCCAGCCCGATACACGGTCATTCCCTTACACCCGAGCTTCCATCCAAGGAAGTAGATGCGCTCCACCTCCTCAAACGGGACATCCTCCGGCAGGTTGACGGTGCTGCTGATCGAGTGGTCGATGTGCTTCTGAATCGCCGCCTGCATCCGGACCCGCATATCCGGCTGTATCTGGTGCGCCGTGACAAAGAAGGGGGGCAGATCCTCCTCCCCGGTGATCCCCGCGTGCTGCACATACTCGCGGACGAGGGGGTGGAACACCTTGAACGTCTCCTGGGAGAGCGACTCCGACCGGCGGATGTAGGACAGATCGAAGATCGGCTCGATGCCGCTTGTGACCCCCGCAAGGGCCGCGCCGCTGCCGACCGGCGGTACGGTGAGGAGCGCCACGTTGCGCAAGCCGTGGGCCTGAATGCGGTCCAACAGCGCGGGATGCAGGGTGTGGATGAACGGCGACTGGAAGTGCTGCACGGGATCGTAGGCGGGGAAGGTCCCCTTCTCCATTGCCAGGTTGACGCTTTCGTCATAGACGACGTGCTTGATCCGATTGAAGAGGCCGTCGACGAACTCGATGGCGTCCTCGGTGTCGTATTTCAAGCCGAGCTTGATGAGCATGTCGCCGAGCCCGGTGA
>JANONS010000432.1:0-2984 GCA_031420915.1 Armatimonadota bacterium | reverse complement strand
TCAACCCCGGCCTCATCCTGCCAGCTCACCCGCGTCGTCACCCGCTTCGGCTCTTTGGATTTGAAGTAGGCACTCGCCGAATCGAGAAAGAGCTGAAGCTCGCGACCGGGGGCCAGGAACGAGATCCCCTGAAACACGCGCAGACGCGAGAAGGCACCCTGCGCTCCGCGGAGCGCAGGTCTGAACCTGACCACAACGGATGTGGCCGGTGCGGAACCGATGTTCCGTACCGAGAAAAACAAGCAACCCTCCGCGTACACGAAGTCGGCCACGACGTCCGGCCGATTCGCCGAGCTAGACGGCGCTTTCGGAGCCTTCATGCCCGATCACTCCTCAGGCGGAGAGACTGAGCGATCCCTCTCCCAGCCCTCGTTCTCAATGGTGATTCTCGTAATCGCGATCCGGCTCACGTTCGAGTCCAGGTCGTCCAGTGCCACGTACTCGCTGACCCAAGCTCGATACACCAGGTAACGCTTGACCAATCGGTCCTCCTCGTCGAAGAGATCGATCGCCAAATCCTTCCGAAAGTTCCTCAGGTTAGTCTTGCCTTGTTGTGAAAAGTCGCTCACCAGGTTGGCCCACTCCTCGAAGGTAGGGTCGCACGTGATGCCCGCCTCGAGCGTGATCGGATGGTAATGCGTCAGCCCCGGCAGCTTTCGGGTCGAAGAAGGGTCTCCTCCCTCGCGCCACACGATCACATCCGTCGTGCGGCGGAGCGCAGACATCCGCTGAAGCGCCGCTACGTACTTGCCATTCCACTTGATGCGAAACTTAAAACCCTTGTAAGGATCGCGCCGCGCCATCGACTCCTCCTGAGTGATAAGAATCTACTTTGCTCACTCTTGCCGGGGAGAGAGTATGCGAGAGAACGAATTATGTCAACCTGAGGTGTTCCAGAAGACTCAGTTCATAGCAGGGGCGTCTCCGCGCCAAGCGGAATTCCTTAAACGATCCCTCTGCGGCTTTGAGAGCAGGTGGTGATCTGAGATCGGTGGGGTGAAAGGTAGGTGGCGCGTGCCTCATAGATCACCTTCCAGTCCTACCACACGTCTCAAGACTAGGGTTTCTTCTGGGGCACACAGCAGATGAATTTGAGGGGCGTCGCCCCCGTGTTCCTGATCTGGTGGCGCTCGTGGGGTGGCACCCACATCACCATCCCCGGCCCAAGCGGCCGCTCTCCCTGGTCGCCGACCATCACACCCTGACCTTCTAGCAGATACATCTCCTGTTCGTACCAATGGTCGTGCAGCGGCGTGGCGACGCCGGGCGCCACCTCGAAGATGCGCATCGCGAAGTTCTCGGCGCCGCGCTTCTGGTCGATCACCCAGCGGATCTTGACGCCGGGCATCGCCTCCGGCTCGTCGGCGGGAACCTCCTCGGGTCGGAAGATCTCCATGGTTGCTCCTCCTTGTTCTCTGCGGCTTCTATTGGGCATCAGCGGGCCAGACTCCTGTGGACTGCGAGCGGCGTCCTCTTTGTTATACTTGGGGCCGGGCCCGTAGCTCAGTGGATAGAGCAGGGGACTCCTAAGCCTCTGGTCGGGGGTTCGATTCCCTCCGGGCCCGCCAGGATTGACGCGGGTTTCAGCCCTTCCAGCCCCACCCCTGGCAGGACCGCGTCTACCGCCTGGGCCTGCTGGTGGTGCTGGACGGGGGCAAGGGGCTGCGGCGGGCCGTCCGCGAGGTCTTCGGGGAGCAGGCCCTGGTGCAGCGGTGCACCTAGCATAAGCGCGAGCATGTCGTCGCCTACCTGCCCAAGCATCTGCAGCCCCTCTGGCGGGCCAAGCTCCAGCGGGCGTATCGTCAGCCCACGTATGCGGCGGCCCAGGAGTCTGTCATGTAATTGCAGAAGTGAAGATGCGAAGACCACAATGTGCAACCCGGGGGGAGACACCAATGCCGGATACGATTCGTCTAGTCGACTACTTCTATATTGAGGCGCCTGATAGGCCAGGACAGGGCGCTCGCGCTCTCAGTTACCTCAAAGAGGCTGGGGTGAACCTGTTGGCCGTCCACGCGTTCCCGAAGGGACGGCGCTCACAAGTGGACTTCGTCCCGTCCGATCCCGCCGCTTTCAAGGCCGCGGCGAAGGCAGCCAAGTGGAAGGTCGTAGGGCCCAAGAAGGCGTTCTTCCTCCAGGGTGACGACCGGGTCGGGGCTCTGGTCGATTACGCCGCGAAACTGGCCGAGGCGAAGATCAACGTGACAGCTACGGATGCCTTGACCGCGGGTGCTGGCCGGTTCGCCGCGATTGTCTGGGTGAAGGCCCGAGATGTGAAGCGCGCGGCGAAAGCGCTGGGCGTGCGCTGAGCGACCGCGAGCCCTCGCAAGGAACCCCGGCGCCGCCACACTCCGGGCAGGTGCCGCACAAACTTAACGGGCCTGGGCATCGATCGCCCAGGCCCGCGTCTGTCTCGTGGACAAGCCTCGTCGGACAGAACGTTCTGTTGAGGGGTTAGCCGATAAGCCGGACTCCCGACTCCGTGCGCAGCTCACGCAGTTCGAGAACGTCCTCACCGTTCAAGGCCACAATCAGCAAAATCGCTTCGACATTCCGGGCTGGGCATTGCAGCGCCATCAGCAGTTCCAGTTTGGGGACCTCCGCATCGAGACGCCCTCGCACACCGTAGGCTGTGGAGCTACACCGTCGAGAGGATGAGAGAGCATCTGGGAAGCCGCGTTGCTGACGTATCGGACGGAGAGCGACCTGCACGCGGTGGAGCGAGCCGTCCGCGGCGCCCTCGGCGTCTAGCTCCTCCCTCATGCCCAAGACACTCTGCTAGGGCGACCCGGGGAGCCGACAGCAGCCTCGTCGCACCGGGGTTGAAGACGCTGTTGACCGGGTAAGGCCAGTCCGCTGCAGTGAGGATCATGAGACGACCCCCTTCACCCGTCGCTGCAGGACCTCGTGGTAGACGCGCAGGTACTCGTCCACCATGCGGTCGCGGCTGAAGCGCTGCTCGACGTGCCGCCGCACCCGCCTTC
>JANONS010000431.1:0-1967 GCA_031420915.1 Armatimonadota bacterium | reverse complement strand
GGCCGAGGTCAGCGTTGATCCATCGTGAAACTTGACGCCCTGCCGGATCTTGAAGGTATAGGTCAGGGCATCCTTGGAGATCGTCCAGGACTCCGCCAGGTCCCCCACGACCGTGGGGTAGTTCGGCAGGTCATACTTCACCAGCAGGTTGTAGTGCGGCCTGATCGGATGCAGCATGGCAAAGGTCTCTTCGCGGTGGGCGTCAAATGACGGCGGCTCGCCCTCCACGATATAGGTCAGGGTGCCCCCCGTGCGCGGCGCCTGGGCTACGACCGGAACGGCGGGGACGATGGCCATGGCTGCCAGCACCGCCAGCAACGCGGCGGGCCGCCAGGCACGAGTCACCCTCGCGGCAACACTGCGCATTCCCTCCACCTCCTCAACTACTGATCGAAGATTGCCTGCGTACGCTCAACGGAGAGATTCGTGGAGCGGTGGGGGGATTCCTGGTGGCGCGACCACGCCGGACAGCAGGCGCCCTGCCCCGGGTGTGACCGGCCGGAGCCCCAACCGGGTGAGCACATCGTAGACCGTGGCACTCGCCGCAGACAGCACAGGCAGACCCAGGCGATCCTCCGCCTCCTGAATCGCCGCGAGCGACGGCATCTGGACACAGGCCGACAGCACGACCGCGTCTGCATCCATTCTGTCCAGGCCTTCGGCGAGTGCAATGAGCCGCATGGGATCAAGTTGCGCCACTTCAAGGTTGTCGGGGACCTCCAGGCTGATCGCGTCCGTGACCTCAATCCCACAGGCCTTGAGATAGTCAATCACCAGAGCGGTGAGCGATTTCACATAGGGCGCGATCATCGCCACCCGTCTCGCCCCCAACGCCTGAATCCCCCTCACCAGCGCCCCGGCGCTGCTGACCACCGGCGCCGGCCCGCCGTTCTCCTCCGCCACCCGGCTCAGCCGCGCCTCTGAGGTGACGTGATAGCCCGGTCCCTGGGCCATGACGGCGATCAGGCAGGCATAGGCGAGGGCATCGCATCGGGCGTCCGACAACTCCACCGCGCACCGATCGCTGTCGCTGTCCATCTCCGCCAGTTCAGTCTTGGTGACACGCCGCATCCGCATGCGGCTGGAATGGAAGGTGAAGGTCTCGGGCGCCACCTGAGACCGCCGCTGCAGCATGAGCGGGATCTCCGTCTCCATGGTGACATTGGAACTGGGGACGATCAGCCCGATGCGAAAGTCCTTAGGCATCCGGTATCCCTTCCGTGTGCCCATTAAACGGCTAGGCTTCCAGTTTGTCGAGCAGCTCGAGCAGGTGTTTCTTCCCGCCGGCCGGGGGGCGCCAGTCGAGATCGACAACCGCCACCCGCTGCTCCCGCAGGGACTCTGCGAAGAGTTCCAGCCCGATGTTGATCACCTGCGGCGGCGTCCGCAGCAACCGCGTCACCTCCGCCGGGTCCGGAAGATCCACCTCTGCCGGGGCGACCTCCAGCAGGGGAATCGCTTCCTCCTGCCTCCGGGCGCCCCGCCCCGCAAGGATCCGCCCCGCGAGGCGCGCGGCTCGGGCGTTGCTGCTCTCGACCACCATCCCCGCCTCGAGCAGCGCCTCCCGCTGCGTCCCGTAATCCTGTGGATCCTCGTCGCTGCCGCACAGCGCCCCGACGACGCACAGGTAGCGCCCGCTGTCGAGCGCCCGCCGCCGGGCCCCGGCAATCGCCGGTCCGAGATGCCTTGCCGGATCCCGGTCGGCCCCGAAGCCCAGCACCACGTCCAACAGGATCACGCCGACGTCTGGGTCATCCGCCTCCTGCGCCAGGCGCTGAACCCGCAGACTCGGGTCGATCATCGGGTGGAGACGTCCCTGCGTAAACTCGTCCGCCCCCAGGTCCCACACCGTATGCTCCCGGCTGGCCTCGGGACCATCGATCGCATCCGCGGGATCGAGGGGGGCATTGGACGACACCCGTCCGATGTAGCGCCGAAGCAGCACCTGCGCCTCGGCGCAGAGCGTC
>JANONS010000430.1:0-6162 GCA_031420915.1 Armatimonadota bacterium | reverse complement strand
GCGGCCTCGCTGGCGATCCTCAGCACGCGATGGAGAGTCGAGACCCGGACCCGGACGGTCGAGGTGATCCTGGACGCCCAGGCGTGGCGCGAACTGGCGATTCGTGAAGGCCGCCCGCCGAGGGAGGTCTTCGCCGCGCTTCACGTCCGCGGGGCGACCTCGGTGGCCATCTATGAGGGGACATTGCGCCGCCTGCTAGAGGCGGGGCGAGCCTCGTACTTCTCGGGAGGTGATTTGCAGGATGCGGCCCGCGCGGGGACGCTGGCTCCCCCGCTGCGGGTGTTGGTCACCTCCGGCAGGGTTCGCGCGGAGGCCGTCTACGTGCTTGCTCATCCGTCGGTTGCGGAATGGGTGGAGGAGGGGTTCCGCGGACTCCTGGGGACCGGCAGGGTGCGGCGCCTGGGCCATGTGCTGGAGGTCCTCGGCACCCGCGTGGACCTGGAGGAACTCGGTCTGGGATTCCTTCCGGAGGAGCTGGCCGCGTACCAGGCCGGGCCCGCGGGGTTCCACCTCGTGCTGCGCCCCCGGAACTACCGGGGATTGACCCCGGAGAATCTCACCCGGAAGCTCAACGTGTCGGCGCTCGGGCATGCCCCCCATACCGTCGTGTTTGAAGGCCCGGAGGTCCTGGGGTACGAGAGGATGATCGACGAGACGGCCCGCCACCTGAAGGCGCTGCGGTACCGGTATGGCCGCATCGAGGCGTTCAGCGCAAAGCGCAAGCAGCGGGGGGAGGATGTGTTGACCGCCAGGATGGAACCGGCGGTGATCCGCCTCTTCAGCCTCACCCCCGAGGAGATGGCTGTCCTCACACCGGCCGCCATGGAGGACAAGTTCCTCCGGGCTGCCCAGGAGCGCGGCATCCGTCTCGCGTACCTCAGGCCGATCATCACGACCTCAGCGGGGGTGGATGCGATCCAGGCGAATCTGGATTTCGCAGATGGGGTCGTGCAGGGCCTTACCCGGAACGGCTTCCCGGTGGGTCGCCCCGACCCGCTGCCCGAGATCCCCCAATCGCCCATCCTCTTCGGACTCGTAGCGGCCGGCGCGCTCGCCCTGGGCGCAATCGCGCTCAGCGAACTGGCACGGACGGCGGGGGTCCACCTGGAGATCCGGCATCTCCTCATCCTGGTCGCCGCCGGTCTGCTCGCGACCGGCCTGGCGCAGGTGGGCGCCGGGACGTTTCTGCTGTGGCGAAAGGCGCTTGCCCTGGGGACCGCGATCGCGGGGGCGACGCTGGCGGTCGCGGTCACGCTTGCTCAGGAGTCTTCAGGCGGCGTCCTGCGCCGGAGTCTCGGAGCACTGTGGCGCGCATCAGCGATCTCGGCCGCCGCGGGCGTGCTGATTGCGGCGCTGCTCACCGCATGGCCCTTCATGCTGGCCATCCACACGTTTCTCGGCGTGAAAGTGGCGCACATCCTGCCGCCGGTGCTGGCCGCGTTTCTCCTGACATTCGGTGCGCGCCCGGGAGGGGAGCGCTTCATCCTTCGCGAGATCTGGCGCTGGCTCGAGCGCCCCTTGCGCCTGCAGTACGCCGTCATCGCAGTGATCGCCGCGGTGGCCGCGGTGATGCTGCTCGGGCGCAGCGGCAACTTCGGGCTGCCACTCTCCGGCGTGGAGTCGCGCATGCGGGACCTGCTGGAGGACCTTCTGGTGGTTCGGCCCCGGACAAAGGAGTTCCTGATCGGGCATCCCGCCTTCATGCTGGCCGCGGCCGCGCAGGCGCTGGGACTGAGAGGCTGGGTCGTGCCCCTGGCGGTCATCGGGGCGGTCGGTCAGGCAGGCGTGATCAACTCCTTTTCGCACATTCACACGCCGCTTCAGGTGGTCCTGCTGCGCACCCTGTACGCTCTCATCATCGGGTCGATTCTGGGGACGGTGCCCGTCCTCATCCTGAAGCGCGTCATCCGCCGTTGGCGGCCGGTGCCGGCGGGCTGAGGTGGACGCGCGGACGCGAGCGGGGATTCTCATCTCCGGCTTCTACGGTTTCGGGAACCTCGGGGATGAGGCTGTGCTGGCGGGGATGCTGCAGAGCCTGCGGGCGCGTCTCGGCGAGGTCCCCATCACCGTGCTCTCCGCCGATCCCAACGCCACCGAAGCCGGCCACGGCGTCAGAGCGGTGGGCCGCACCGACCCCGGCGCTATTATCGGGGCGATGCGCCGCGCGCGGCTCTTCCTCTCCGGCGGGGGCTCGCTCCTGCAGGATACGACCAGCGCGCGCAGCGCCCTCTACTACCTCGGTCTCCTCCGGTTGGCACGCGCGCTGGTGCCGCGGACGATGATCTATGCGGCCGGCATCGGTCCGCTCCGCCGCCCGCTAATCCAGAAGCTCACCCGATCAGTCCTCAGCGGGACCGACGCCGTGACGGTGCGCGACGAGGACTCCGCCGCGCTGGTCCGGGTGCTCGCACCCAGGGCATCGCTGATTCCGTCCGCCGATCCCGCCGTGGTATTGCAGCCGGTCGACACGCCTCGCACGGTCGCTCTTTTCGCAGGCTCCCCGGGCCCCCTGATCGGCGCCGTCGTCCGCCCCTGGGGTGACAGTGCCTTCATCGACCCGCTGGGCGTCGCACTGCAGCGGGCGGCCCACAGCCTCGGGGCCGGTATCGTGGTCATCCCGTTCTACCCTGCGGTCGACCTCCCGGTCTCCCGCCGTCTGGCGGCGGCCTCTGGTGGGTCTCTCATCGCCGCGGACCTCCGACCGGCGGAGGTGATGGCCCTGATCGGCCGGATGGCCGTGCTGGTGGGGGTCCGCCTCCACGCACTGTTGTTTGCGGCGGCGATGGGCGTGCCTCCCGTAGGGCTGAACTATGACCCCAAGGTGCCCTCGTTCTTCCACGACCTGGGGATCGGCGCCCCGCTCCCGCTGGATGTCGATGCCGGACGCATGGCCGACGCGGTCACTCAGGCATGGGACCGGCGGGAGGCGTTGCGCTCGAGGCTTGCGGCGGGGGTCGCCGAGCTGCGCGCCCGGGCGGAGGTAGCGGCGGAGGTAGCCGCGCGGCTGTACACTGAGGGCTAGAACCCGGCGCTGAAAGGAGTTCCCGGCGGCTGGCCGGAATACTTGGGCCTACCGTACCTCAATCGCAGCAATCGAGGAGGCGCTTTACATGCCGGAGGTGCTCAAGGTGGCCGCGGACTCCAAACCCAAAGCGGTAGCCGGAGCGCTGGCGGCGGTGCTGCGCGAGAAGGGGGCGGTGGAACTTCAGGCGATTGGGGCCGGAGCGGTCAACCAGGCGGTGAAGGCGATCGCCATCGCGCGGGGATTTGTTGCCCCCAACGGAATCGATCTGGTGGCGATTCCCGCGTTCACCAAGGTCGAGATTGAGGGTGAGGAGCGCACCGCCATCAAGTTTCTCGTCCAACCCCGCTGACGGCGCGCCTCTGCCGGCGGTGGAGGGGTGCGGCCTGCACCCCTCTGTTCATGCGATAATGAGCCACGTGAAGGACGAGCGGCCCCTCCAGCGGCTGAAGCTGTTCTCCGGGACAGCACACCCGCAGCTGGCCGAGGAGATCGCCACCTACCTGGGGATCCCGCAGGGAAAGAGCACGGTCACCCGCTTCGCCGACGGCGAGATCTACGTCCGCTATGAGGAGAGCGCCCGGGGAGAAGACACCTTCATCATCCAGCCCACCTCGCCGCCGGTCAACGAGCACCTGATGGAACTCCTCATCATGCTCGATGCGCTGCGGCGGGCCTCGGCGGGTCGGACCACCGCGGTCATCCCCTACTATGGCTACGCGCGGAAGGACAAGAAGGACGCGCCGCGCGAGCCGATCACCGGACGCCTGGTCGCCGACCTGCTGGTTTCGGCGGGCGCCGACCGCGTCCTCACGGTGGACCTGCACGCAGGGCAGATCGAGGGCTTCTTCAACATTCCCGTGGATCACCTGCGGGCGATGCCGCTCTTCGCCGGCTACCTGCGGGAGAAGGACCTGCGCAACGCCGTCGTGGTCGCGGCGGACGATGGGACGGTGAAGCGCAGCAAGCAACTGGCCGACCGGTTGGACCTTCCGCTGGCGATCATCTTTCAGCGGCGGGTGGGGAAGGATCTCAAGGAACCGATGGAGATCGTCGGGGAGGTGGCGGGGCGCGTCCCCATCATGATCGAGGACGTGATCAGTACGGCCGGCACGCTCTCCGGCGCCGTCGACGTGTTGAACGCCCGCGGCGCTCGGCCGGAGGTCTACATCTGCGCCACCCATGCCATCCTGGCCGGTCCCGCTCTCGAGCGCCTGGGGCGCGAGGAGATCCGGGAGGTGATCGTCACCAACACCATCCCGATCCCGCCCGAGCGGATGCTGGAGAAGATCACCATCCTCTCCGCTGCGCCGCTTTTAGCCGAGGCGATCCGCCGCATCCATCTTGACCAGTCGGTGTCCATCCTCTTCACGTAGGCGATGACGGTCCGCACCCGGTACGCCGGTAGCCCCACGGGCTATCTTCACATCGGCGGCGCCTGGGCCGCCTTCTTCAACTGGCTCTTTGCCCGCCACCACCGCGGCGCGTTCATCATCCGGGTGGAGGATACCGACCGCAGCCGGTCGACAGAGGAGTTCGAGCGGGCGATCCTGGAGGACCTGCGGTGGCTGGGGCTGGAGTGGGACGAAGGACCGGAGGTAGGCGGTCCCTACGGGCCCTACCGCCAGACGGAGCGCTTTGATCTGTACCGGCGTTATGCCCGCGAGTTGCTGGAGCGCGGGGCGGCCTACGAGTGCTTCTGCACCCCCGAAGAGCTGGAGGCCGAGCGCCGCCGCGCGCAGGAGCGCCGCGCGCCGTACCGGTACTCGGGGCGGTGCCGCGAGCTTGCACCGGCGGACCGGGCGGCGTTCGTAGCGGAAGGGCGGCGCCCCGCGATCCGCGTCCGCATGCGTGACGGCGGGCGGGTCATCGTGGTGAACGATCTCGTGCGCGGCGCGGTGGAGTTCTCCCCTGAGCACCTCGACGACTACATCATCGTCCGTTCAGACGGGTCGCCGCTCTACAACTTCGCCAACGTCGTGGACGACCATCTGATGGCGATCACCCACAGCATCCGCGGCGCGGAGCACCTCTCCAATACGCCGAAGCAACTCGTGATGTACGAGGCGCTGGGATGGACGCCGCCCGCGTTTGCGCACCTCCCCGTGATCCTGGGTGCCGACCGGAAGAAGCTGTCCAAGCGGTTCGGCGACACGGCCGTGCGCGACTTTCGCCGCCGGGGCTATCTGCCCGATGCGCTATTAAACTTCTTCGCGCTGATGGGGTGGTACCCGCAGGAAGACCGCGAGATCTACGCGCTGGCGGAGCTGATGGAGCGCTTCCGGATCGAGGAGCTGGGGAAGGCGTCTCCGACCTTTGATCTGGCCAAACTCACCTGGTTCAACGGCGTCTACATGCGCCAGGCGTTGGAAACGGGCCCCGGGCGCGTCGTGGACGTCTGCCTGATGGTGCTGGGCGAGCACGGCGTCCTCCCGGCGCCCGTCTCCGCCGAGCAGCGGGCCTACGTCGAGCAGGTCGTGCGCGTGCTGGGAGACCGGCTGAAGGTGGGCGAGGACATCCTGGCCTACGGGGATTTCTTCTTCACCGACGTCACCTACGACCCGGCTGCCGAGCAGAAGTATCTGCGCCAGCCCCAGGTTTCCGGGCTGCTGCGGAGCCTTGCCGACAGGCTGGAGAGCGATGGCGCTCTGAGCCGCGAAGCCGCTGAAGCCGCGGTGCGGGGACTGGCGGAGGAGCACGGCATCCACAGCCGCGAGATCATCCACCCCGTTCGGGTGGCGCTCACCGGCAAGACCGCCGGGCCGGGCCTGTTTGAGTTGATGGAACTGCTGGGGCGGCAGCGCGTGGTCACCCGCCTGCGCTCCGCCGCCCGCGCCGCGTAGGTGCCGCTGTTCCGTCCGGCTACGGTATAATTAGACAGTCCGCTGGGGGATCGTCTAGCGGTAGGACGACGGGCTCTGGACCCGTTAGCGGGGGTTCGAATCCTCCTCCCCCAGCCAGGTTCGAACGTCTCGCATCTGGCCCTGGCGTAGTGGACAGCTTCGAACTCCCCTATCCGGTAGGCCGCACAACGTCGTGCGCCGTCAACGGCTTCATTGCAGGTCCAAACGATGATTTGGATTGGCATCTTGTGGATGATGAATTTAACCAATTTGCCATCGATGCACTTAATACAGTCG
>JANONS010000429.1:0-3666 GCA_031420915.1 Armatimonadota bacterium | reverse complement strand
CTTACTGGCCGCCTCCAGCGAGTACCGAATCGCCTTCTCCAGGCCTTCGCCCTGTGGGGCCCTGGTGAAGTGGTGGGCCAGGTCCTCGACCACGCTCTCGAGCCGCCCCGCGTACTGCTGCTCCAGCGTCTCCCCGACCTTCTGATGGAGCGTCATCCGCCGGCGCAGGCTGAGGCGCTCGTAGAGCACCTCGCGGATCAGCGCGTGGGCGAAGTCGTACTCCACCGCGCCCGCGTCGCGCTCCTCGCGGATGAGCAGCGCCCGCGTCGCCTCCTCCACCGCGTCCAGCAACTCCTCTTCTCGCAGCTCTCCCACTGCCTGGAGGACCTCGAAGCGAAACCGCCGGCCGATGACGGCCCCCAGGCTGAGCACGCGCAGGCAGACCTCGGAGACCCGCTCGAGACGGCGGCCGATCACCTCACGTATCGATTGGGGCACATCGATCTCCTGGACAGGCTTCCGTCCCCACCGCCCTTCCTCGATGTACATGGCGCCGGCCTCGACCAGGTGCTTCAGGACCTCCTCGACGAAAAATGGGTTCCCTTCGGTCTCTCGATAGATCAGGTCGCGCATCTCATCCGACACCGGCTGCCTGGTCTGGAAGATGGACTGGATCATCGCCGCCACGTGCGGAGGGGTCAGGCCACGCACCAGCACCCGGAGATAGAGGCGCTCCCGGTTCATCTCGCTCAGAACGGAGGAGAGGGGGTGGGTGCGGTCCACTTCGACGTCGCGGTAGGTCCCCAGGATCAACAGGCGCTCGGCCCGAATATGCCGCGCCAGATGGCGAAGCAGGTGAAGGGTCGCCGCGTCCGCCCAGTGGAGATCGTCCAGCATGAGCACCAAGGGCTGAGCGCGCCCCAGTCCCCCCAGGAACGCCGTGACACTCTCATACAGCCGCAGCCGTTCCTGCTCCGGCTCGAGCGGCGGGCTGGGGGTGAGCCCAGGGATCCGCTGGGCGAGCTCCGGCACGAGCTTGACCAGTTCCGCTCCGTGCACCCCGGCCAGCGCAGTAAGCCTGTCGCCCGGAATTGAGCGCACCGCCGTGCGAAGGGCTTCGGACAGCGGCAGGTAGGGGATGCTCACCTCCTGCTCATAGCAGCGGCCGACCACAGCCAGACACCCGCGCAGGCGCGCATAGACGAGGAGTTCCTCGGCAAGGCGAGTCTTGCCGATGCCCGGTTCGCCCGCCACGAGGAGGACCTGCCCGCGGGCGGAGAGCATCGACTCCAGAGAATTTTTGAGGGAGGCGAGTTCCTCCTCGCGGTCGATCAGGCGGCCGTGGGTCATCATCTCGAACAGCGAGGGCATGGCCGGCCGCGCCTCCACGGCGAGGGCGGCGTCGTCGCCGGACTCGACAGGAGCGAGGGCACTCCTGAGGACGCGGGCCACCTCCTCCGCGGAGGCGTACCGCTCTGTGGGGTCCTTGGCCAGCAGGCGTACGAGAACCGATTCGAGCACCGTCGGGATCTCGGGTGTATAGAATCTGGGCGAGACCGGAGGGACGTTCACGTGCATCGAGATGACCGAAATCGGGTCATCCGCCTGAAAAGGAGGCTTCCCGGTAATGGCCTCATAGAGCACTGCACCCAATGAGTACAGGTCGCTGCGACCGTCCACCTGGCCGCTGAGGGCCTGCTCGGGTGCCATGTAGGCGACCGTCCCCACGATCATCCCGGTCTGCGTCAGCCGCGAGCGCCCCTCGCTCCGGGCGAGCCCGAAGTCCATTACCTTGGCCGTGCCGTCCGAGGTGATGATGATGTTCTCCGGCTTGATGTCGCGGTGCACCACGCCCTGCGTGTGTGCGTAGTCGAGCGCGGCGCACACCTGGGTGGCGATCTCCACCGCTTCTGCCCAGGGAAGGGGCAAGCGATCCCGGAGCGTGTGTCCGGCCACGTACTCCATCACGATCAGGCGGGCGTCTCTGTCGTCGATCACGTCATAGATAGCGACGATGTTGGGGTGTGTGAGCCTGGCGGACGACTGCGCTTCCCGAAGGAGGCGCTTGAGGCCCTCGTCGCCGAGCAGATGCGGGGTGAGCGTCTTGATGGCCACGGCGCGGTCGAGGAGCGTGTCGTGGGCTTTGTAGACGACGCCCATGCCACCTTCGCCGAGTTTGGCGTCGATGCGGTAGCGCTGGGCGAGTAACGTCCCTGTTTCCATCCGTCCTCTATCCCTCAGGCCTGGCAGCCCGACCGAGTGCAGCCTATTGCCTTCTACTGGAGAGAAGGGGATTCCTGGAGGGGCGGCCTCTCTAGGGCCGCCCGGGGGCGACCGCCGTCCGCACCGCTTGGAGGAATTTCACCAGGTGCCCTTCGGCCTCCTGACCAGTCCGCTCGATTAGGTCCACGAGAGCACTCCCCACGATCACCCCGTCCGCCACCCGGCCGATGGCTGCCGCCTGCTCCGGGGTGGAGATGCCGAAGCCCACACAGACGGGTTGAGTGGTAAGCGCCTTGACCCGTCGCGCCAGGGCTTCAACTTCCGGCGGCACCGCGGCCCGCGCGCCGGTGACGCCCGTGAACGAGACGCAGTAGATAAACCCCCGGCTGCGCTCACCCGCCAGGCGGATCCGGGTGTCTGATGTGGTGGGCGCCACCAGGAAGATCGTGTCGAGCCCAGCGTCCCGGGCGGGCGCGATCAGTGAATCAGCCTCATCAGCGGGCAGGTCGGGGATGACCACGCCGTCCACACCGGCCGCCCGGGCATCGCCGCAAAAGCGGTCGATCCCGTACTGAAAGACCGGGTTGAAGTAGGTGAGGAGCACAATGGGACGGTCGATCTGCCTACGGAGGCCGCGGGTCAGGGCCAGGACATTCGTTAGGGTCGTCCCGTGCTCCAGCGACCGCTGCCCTGCTCGCTGGATCGTCGGGCCGTCGGCGATGGGATCGGAGAAGGGCACTCCGATCTCCACGATGTCGCCTATCTCCGCCGCCGCCCGTATCAACCGGCCGCTCATCTCCAGGTCGGGGTCGCCTGCCATCAAAAAGGGAATCAGCGCTGGCCGGCCCTTCAGCGCCGAGAAGGTCTCGGCCAGCCGGCTCATGGGCTGCTGGCGAGGCTTGCACGATCTTCGAGCGCCCGGGCCACCACCTCGACGTCCTTATCCCCGCGACCGGACAGACCCAGCACCACCACGGCGTCCGGGGCGAGTTGAGGAACCAGCGTGCGCAGGTACGCGATGGCGTGCGCAGGTTCGAGGGCGGGGAGGATCCCCTCGGTGCGGGCCAGGAGTTGAAAGCCTTCCAGCGCCTCTGCGTCGGTGACCGCCACGTATTCGGCGCGCCCCGTGTCTTTCAGGTAAGCGTGCTCCGGTCCCACCGCGGGGTAGTCAAGCCCCGCGGAGATGGAATGCGTGGACCGCACCTGCCCTTCGTCGTCCTGTAAGAGATAGGTCAGCGCGCCATGGAGCACCCCGGGGCGCCCGGCGACCAGAGTGGCGGCGTGCAGATCCGTCCCGAGACCGTGACCTCCGGCCTCACGCCGACGAGGCGGACGGGATCATCACGGAACGCGTGAAAGAGCCCGATGGCGTTGGATCCTCCGCCCACGCACGCGACCGCGGCGTCCGGCAGGCGCCCCTCGACCTCCTGCACCTGCACCCGGGCCTCACGTCCGATCACCGACTGAAAGTCCCGCACGATCGTCGGGTAGGGGTGAGGACCC
>JANONS010000428.1:0-1750 GCA_031420915.1 Armatimonadota bacterium | reverse complement strand
CGTCGACGTCGAAGGCGCGCCGCATCAGGTCGGCCCACGCCCAGTAGCGGGGTCTGCTGGCGAGTGGCGGGTGTTCATCACCGCTGGGTGGGCTGGTACCGTCGGCCCACTCGCTCTTGAGCTCCTTCAGGACGTGTCCGTCGCCGGTGAGACGGAGGCGCTCCTGGGCGACCGGTGGCCGCAGCAGGGAGCGGCAGAGCTGCTCAAGTCGCGCGCGGTCCTCAGCGTGCACGAGCAGGTTGGCGTGGAGATCGAAGCCCTGGAGGTGGACCTGGCGCGGACCGGTCGAGGTGACCGACGGGGCACTCGGCTCGCGCCCGATGCGCAGGACGCGGGCCCCGGCCCGCCGCCCGAGGGCGACGCGCCCCTGCACGGAGGCGCTGCTGATGCCGGCGAGTGCGAGCGACTCCTCGGCGAGCGGATCGGGGGGCGTCAGGCCCGCGTCTTGGGGCTCCAGGCCGCGGCGCTCGAGCAGGCGCCGCACGCGGGTGCGGACTGTGGTGAGCAGGCGCGCGACATCCTCGTCGCTGGGCGGCGGGGCCGGGTGGAAGCGGAGGCCGCCTGGCTGGCTCTCTGTGAATACCCCATCGAGCACGAGGGTGTGGAAGTGGACATTCAGATTCAGGCCTCCGCCGAAGCGCTGGATGACCGTGACGCTTCCCGCATGCCCGTCCCGGATCCCGCGCCGACGCGCCTGCCCGCGCTGGAAGCCGAGGAGCACCCGCACGTAGACGCCCAGCACGGCGCGGCAGAGGGTATGGTTCCCCGCGAGCAGGTAGCGCAGGCGGTGCGGCACGGTGAAGACCCACTGGCGCACAGGCACGCGGGGCAATACCGCGTCTACGAGGTGGGCGGCGCGCTCGGTCATGCGCCGGCCCCCGCAGCTCGGGCAGAAGCCGCGGCCCTTGCACGAGAACGGGACCAGCCGCTCGAAGGCGCAGGTGCCGCAGCGGACGCGAGCAAACCCGTGGGCCAGGACACCACAGCGGAGGAAGTCGCGGAACTCCTGTTCCACGAAGTGCGGTAAGGTCGTACCGTCGGCGCGGCTCGCTACTTCGCGTAGAAAGGTCTCGAGGTACTCACGGACGATCGGGTGGAGGACACCCTTCTCCGCCACGCGTGGCTGGTAGGCGGGGCGATCCCCGCCCGGCTGGCGGGACAGAGGCGTGGCGACCGCGCCCGGGGGAACGGGCACGCCTCTCATTTCGGCGCTTCGCGGTGACACGCTCCGCCCCATCTTGCTCCATTCGGATAATGTCCGCGCGTACGTGCAGTACATCTATCGGCTTGGCTGTTTGGTGATTTCAGGACTATGGGCGAAAGCGGGTGAGCCCTACTCGGGTAGGAGAAAGGCCCGCCCCAATCGAAGCGGGCTTTCTCGCCTCGACAACCCTACAGTGGCAAGGAGTCCGCCAGGTACCGCGCCGTGGGAAAGCACCCCACGGATCAACGGATTAGGCAATCCGATTGGTAACTAGGCGCCACAAAACGACGGGCTGCCGACAAAGGGGCCCCTCGCCCCCGCGCCTGACATTTGCCCACCTGTGGGCCGGTTTAGAGTACTGTCGTGCTGCTTGCGGGAAGATTCTCAGCCGGCGGCCGTCCTCGCGGCGCTCGTGGTCTCCCCGATCCTCCAGCCGGCCGGTACGCTCGACCCCTCGGCAGGGAACGAGCGCCTGCTTGCCGCCACGCTGGCGGGGATCGTCGCCTGGCGCGCCAACAACGCGTTGCTCACCATCGGTCTGGGGAT
>JANONS010000427.1:0-1889 GCA_031420915.1 Armatimonadota bacterium | reverse complement strand
CCGCACTGGCACAATCCCTCCGTGCCGCAGGGGCTGGAGAACGCGATCCTGAAGCTGCTGGCGAAGGACCCGGTGCGCCGGTATCAGAGTGCGCGGGAGGTACTGGAGGCCCTGACGGCAGTGCGGGGGACCGGGACCCTGCTGGCGGCGGAGGCCGAGAAGCTGGCCGGGCCGACGCTGGTGGAGCGGCTGGGGCGCAGCCCGCTCGTGGGGCGGGAGGGCGAACTTGCGCGGCTGAAGGAACTTGTCGATGGGGCGATCACGGGCGGCGGCGCTGTCGTGCTGCTCACCGGACCGCTTGGAGTCGGAAAAACAAGGCTGATCGAAGAGACCATCACCTATGCTCGCCTGCGCGGGGTCACGGTCGTATCGGGAAACGCATACGAAAGCGCCCCGCCATATGAACCATTCGCCAGAGCACTGCTCGACCTGGCCAGAGGAGTCGACTCCGAGACACTGGCCGCCAGGCTGGGAGAGTTTGCGCCGGAGCTCGTCGGGCTGATCCCCGAACTTGGCCGGCAGCTCCCACGGATCGGCGACCGGGCGGCGGCAGGCTCTCCGGAAGACCGCAAGAATCGCCTGTTTGCTGGTGTGGCGCAATTCCTCGGGGGGATGTCCTCCCACACCCCACTCCTCCTCTTTCTTGATGATATGCACTTCTCTGATGCGGCTACCGTTGAATTGCTGCAGCACGTGGCCCGGCGTACCCAGGCCAGCCGCGTCTTGCTGATCGTCGCCCACCGTCCCGACGACGTGCCCGCGACGCCCGCCGGGAGGCTATTCGGTCAGGTCACCCATGCTTTGAGCCGCGAGGGGTTCTGCACGACCGTCGCCCTGCGCCCCCTGAGCGACGAGCAGGTCATCGACCTGATCCAACAAGTCGCAAATCATCCCCGGCGGCCGGAGCGATTCGGCCGGCGCATCTACGAGGTGACCGAAGGGAACCCCTACTTCATCGAAGAGGTGATCAAGGGCCTGTTCGAGCAGGGGACGCTCTACATCAAGGATGGACAGTGGAGCACCGCTTTCGACGAGATTCAGGACTATTCACTGCTGGAGGCCCCCACCTCCGTGCACGCCGCCGTTGAGACGCGCTTGCGCCACCTCAGCGATCCGACGCGCCAGATCCTGGCTCAGGCGGCAGTCATCGGTCGGCAGTTCAGCTTTGACACGCTCCTCACCGTGGCAGGCGTTGATGAGGGTTCCTTGCTGGATCGCCTTGAGGAGGCGATCCGTGCTCAGCTTGTTCGCGAAGTGCGGAGCGCTGGAGAGGACGTCTACGAGTTCGCGCAGCCGATGCTGCGTCAAGTGCTCTACGATGCGATCCCCCGCCGCCGGCGGCGCCTCCTTCACAGACAGGTCGGCGAGGCCCTGGAGACGCTGTACGGGCGGAAGCTGGAAGCCTACCTGGAGGCTCTTGCATACCACTTTGCCGAGGCGGAAGACGCTGAGAAGATAGTGCGCTATGCGCAGCTTGCTGCCACGAAGGCCGCCGCGGTGTTTGCCTATGCCGACGCCGCGAAGTATCTGCAGCAGGCGATCACAGCCGCGGAAGAGCTTGATCGATCTACGGATCGGCTCGAGTTGATGGAGAAACTGGGAGATCTGATGTTCGCGGCCGGAGGGCGGGAGGAGACCACTCGCGCCTACGAGGATGCCTTTCAATTCTGGAAGAGCCTGCCTGCTGCCTCCAACGTTGACGGCGCCCGTCTGTGCCGGAAACTCGGCGAGTTCGGAACGCGGTGGGCCCAATACAATCCGCGCACGCGCGAACACATCACGGAGGGATTGCGCCTGCTCGAGGATGTTCCCGACCACCCTGAACGTGTCAAGCTGATCATCGCCAGAGCCTTCGACCACTACTACCTGCGGCCTGAAGCCGAATGTGA
>JANONS010000426.1:0-2737 GCA_031420915.1 Armatimonadota bacterium | reverse complement strand
GTCCGCGGGTTGTCTGAGGTGACGACGGCGAAATCCGCCAGCGTGACCGCGAGCCGGCCCATCTCGGGCCGCTTCGTCCGGTCCCGATCGCCGCCGCAGCCGAAGACCACGATGACCCGATTGCGGGTGATCTGCCGGGCCGTGCGCAGGACGTTCTCTAGCCCGTCGGGTGTGTGCGCGTAGTCCACGATCACCGCAAAGTCCTGCCCTTCGTCCACCGGCTCGAACCGGCCGGGCACGCCCCGCACCGTCTCCAGCGCCACGGCCCCCGCCTCCAGGGGCACTTCCAGCGCCATCCCGGTGGCCAGCGCCGCCAGGGCGTTCGCCACGTTGAAGGCTCCGCCGATGCGCAGCCGCACGCGCTGCCCCTCCCCCCGCCGGGTGACAGCGGTGAACGTCGTGCCGTCAAGATCCAGCTGGACCTCCTCCGCGCGGAGGTCCACGCGGTCCGGATCGATACCCCCGCCCGCCGCCCTCATCGCGTACCGCAGCACCGGCGCCCTGCTCGCCCGCGCCATCTCCTCCGCGGCCGCGTCGTCCGCGTTTAGCACACTCCACCCGTCGGGCTCCACCATCTCAAAGAGGCGCCGCTTGGCGCGCAGGTAGGCGTCGAAGTTGCCGTGAAAATCCAGGTGATCGCGCGTCAGGTTCGTGAAGACCGCCGCGGCGAAGCGCGTGCCGTCCACCCGATGGAGGGCCAGGGCGTGCGAGGCCACCTCCATCGCCACGTGCGTGACGCCGTCGGCCCGCAGGCCGGCCAGCAGGCGCTGCAGGTCGACCGACTCGGGCGTGGTGCGGTTGGTCTCGATCGTCCCGGCAGGCGCCCGCACCCCCATCGTGCCGATGACAGCGCTCCGATGGCCCGCCCCGGTGAGGACGGCGTCGGTGAAATACGTCGTCACCCCTTTGCCATTCGTGCCGGTGACCCCGATGACGGTGAGATGGTGCGAGGGGTGCTCGTAAAAGGCGCAGGCCAGATGGGCCAGAGCCGCCCGTGTGTCGGGGACGATGATCTGCGTGATCGCCGGAGCGGTATCGACGGACCGTTCGACGAGCAGCGCGACTGCGCCGCGCGCCACCGCCTCCCCAACGAACTCGTGGCCGTCATGCTGGTAGCCGCGAATCGCCGCAAAGAGAAATCCGGGCTGCACCTCCCGGGAGTGGTACGCCAGGCCGACGATCTGCCGCCCCGGCTCGCCCACTACCGCCCGCTCGGACAGCCCGGCCACGAGGGTTCGAATCGCCATACCTGATCCCATCGCCACCTACATTACCACCGCATTCCCTGCCGTGTCCGCGGCATCGCCGGAGAGGGACGCCGCCGGGCATCGCGAATGTAGCCTGGGGCGGTCGTGCTTTACCCCTTCCAGCAGGTGTCGCAGGTGTCTTCCGACGGGGCCGTCATTGAGGCCCGAGAGGTCTTCAAGGTCTTCGTCGCCAGAGGGAGCGGCCCCAGTCGCCGAGCCTTCCTCGCCTTGCACGACATCGACCTCGCGATCGCGCCCGGGCGGTTTGTGAGCCTCGTCGGCCCCTCCGGGTGCGGCAAGTCCACACTCCTCAACATGATCGCCGGCCTGGTGCGCCCCACCGAAGGCGTCGTCTCGTACAAAGGGGCACCGGTCAACGGCGTCAACACTGATGTGGGCTACATCACGCAGGACGACAATCTCTTCCCCTGGCGCACCCTGCAGGAGAATGTCGAGATGGCGCTGGAGTTCCGCGGTGTGCCGGAACACCAACGCCGCCCGCAGGCGGCGAAGTACATCGCCCTGGTCGGGCTGAGCGGCTTCGAGCACCACTACCCGCACGAGCTCTCGGGAGGGATGCGCAAGCGCGCCGCCCTCGTGCGCACCTTGATCTACGAGCCCGACGTCATCCTGATGGACGAGCCCTTCGGGCCGCTGGACGCCCAGACGCGGGTGATCCTCCAGGATGAGCTGCTGAAACTCTGGGAGGGATCGGGCAAGACCATCGTCTTCGTCACCCATGACCTGGTGGAGGCGATCGCCCTCTCTGATGAGATCGCCCTGTTCAGTCGCGCGCCCGGGACGATCAAGCGCGTCTATCAGGTGCCGATCCCGCGCCCGCGGGACGTCTTTCACATCCACAGCGATCAGCACTTCCCAGCCTTCTACGATCAGTTGTGGCGCGACCTGAAAGAAGAGATCGTCGAGTTGGGACTGGAGGTGACGTGACGATGGGCGCCCGCGAGATGGCCGTGGGGGCGGTCGGCGCCCCCGACCGCAGAAGCGAAGCCCTGCTGCGGCAGGTGGAGCACGAGGAGCGGGCGAGGCAGCGGACCGACCAGTTCAGCACGACCCTCGGGAGGCTGGCCTTCGCGGTCGCGTTTCTCCTCGCCTGGGAGCTGGCCTCGGGCCGGATCGTGGATCAGTTCTTTGTCAGCAAGCCCAGCCACATCCTGGCGGCGTTGTGGACGATGCTCACCCGGGAGGGACTGCTCTACCATTTGCAGTTCACGATCACCGAGGCCGTCGCCGGCTATCTCATCGGGGCCAGTGCGGGCCTCGTGGTGGGCTTCGCCCTGGCGCGGCTGGATCTCGTCTATCGCATCATCGAGCCCTTCGTCATCGCCTTCTATGGCATCCCGCGCATCGCGCTGGCGCCGCTCTTTATCCTGTGGTTCGGGCTGGGGATCGCCAGTAAGATCGCGATCGCGACGGTGCTGGTGTTCTTCATCGTCTTCATCAACACGATCGCCGGCATCCGCGCGACCCCG
>JANONS010000425.1:0-3950 GCA_031420915.1 Armatimonadota bacterium | reverse complement strand
GCTCATCATCGGTGCGGTGCTCGTCGCCCCGTTCCTGTGGGGGTTCTGGTCCCTGCTCAAGCGTCAGGCCGCGGCGCGCGAGGGCGTGGCGGCGCGGCCCACCGAAGGCGGCCCCGGGCGGCCGCAGCGCTCCGGATTGGATCTGGCGGTCAGTCTGGCGATGCTGGCGGTGTTCGTCGGGGCGCTCGTTGAGATCCACCGTTTTGTGCCTGCCGCCCGCCTGGTGCCGCTGATGGCGGCGATTCTCGGCGCGGCGCTCGCCGCGGTGCAGGTCGTCCGGTCCCTGCTCGGCCGGTCGCTGGCGGGGGATGAGGGACAGGCGTCTGGGGCGGACCTGCGCCGTGGGCTCCTGGGCTTCCTCGGGCTGGGAGCGTTTCTCCTCATGATCTGGGTGATCGGGTTCCATGCGGCCGCGGTGGCGTTCATGCTGGTCTTCACCCTGGGTGTGGCCCGCATGCGCCCGGTGAGCGCGGTGCTCTTCACGGCGGTCACCGTGGGGTTCTTTGCGGGCATGGGGACGCTCATGGGACTCCATCTGCCCTCGGGGATACTGGGACGGTGAAGTCGCATAACCTCCGGGTGATCAGCCGCACGCACTATGGACCGGTGGGCGCGGGACAGGTCGTCGTGCACCAGGGATTCGCGTACCTCGCGCCCATGCAGGACGTGGGGACGACGATCGTGGACGTGCGGCGACCAGGGAGCCCCAAGGTGGTCGCGCAACTGGGCGTCCCGCCGCACACCCACTCCCATAAGGTGCAGGTGGCAGGCGACCTGATGGTGGTGAATCACGAGCGCCTGCCGGGCTACGAGGGCCAAGATTTCAGCGCAGGCATCGAGGTCTACAGCGTTACCGATCCGGCCGCCCCCCGACGCCTCAGTGTCTTCGCCACGGGCGGTCCGGGGGTGCACCGATGCTGGTTTGTGGACGGGCGATACGCCCACCTGTCGGCGGGGGCGGAAGGATTCTCCAATCAGATCTACCGCATCATCGACCTGGCCCGGCCGGACCGGCCCGAGGAGGTGGGCCGCTGGTGGATTCCCGGCATGTGGACGGCGGGCGGGGAGCGCCCCGACTGGCCGGCCTCCTGGCGCGTGCGCGTCCACGGCGCGCCCTTCGTCGTCGGGGACCGATGCTTTGTCGGGTGTGTGGATTGGGGATGGGCGATCCTCGATATGAGCGTCTGGACCCAGCCGCGGTTGATCACCAGGCACACCGTGCATCCGCCGTTTGGAGATATGCTGCACACCGCCCTGCCCCTGCCGGGCCGCCGGCTCGTGGTATGCACGCAGGAGGCACTGAGAAAACACGGTGAGGGACGGGACCGGGAGAAGTACTTGTGGATCGTCGATGTGCGGGAGGAACGCAATCCTATCCCCGTAGGCGCGTTTCGGGTGGAGCCCGACGGACTGGCGCACCCGGAGTTTCGCTTCGGACCCCACAACATCCATGAGAACCGGCCCGGGGGCTTGCAGCGCGAAGACCGCATTTACCTCACCTACTTCGCGGGAGGCCTCCGGGTTGTGGATATCAGCGACCCCATGCGGCCGAGGGAGATCGCGTGGTTCGTCCCCGAGGTGGCCACGGGCGTCCCCCAATCCAATGACGTCTATGTGGATGCTGACGGGTTGATCTACCTGGTGGACCGGCTCGAAGGCGTGCTCGACATCCTGGAGCACGTTGAGGCGTAAGGGGGGAACGCGCGCGTCCGGCCGGATCGATTAGCGAACCAGGATCACCACGGCTTGCATCGCCGTCCCCTTGCCCAGGCCATACACGACCACCGATCCATTCGGTCGGATCGCGGTAAGCGTGACCGGCGAGCGGTCATGGATGATGAAGGTTCGGGAGGTGATGTTCACCCATGTCGGCGTCCCGCCCAGGAGGAAGGCTCCTCCCTGGAGCCACAGCGTCCCGACAATGCCGGTGAGAATCAGGCCCTCCGTCGCGTCGAACTCCACCCTCACCTCCTCGGCCAGGAGCCGCCCGCCCGACGACTTCCCGCGCACCAGCACCACGTCGTGTCGGCCCAGCGCCCCCAGCGTGATCCGCCGGTCGCCCTTGAAGAATCGTGTGCCGGGCTGAATCACCACGGTGATGGTTCCATCCTGGGTGATCACCACGAGGGTCGTGTTGGAAATGACAATGACCACCGCGCGGATGAATGTCCCGAGAGGCTGCAGCCGCGCTTCTCGCTCCTCCTCCTCGACTTCGATCTTCAAGGCGAGGATCCGACCGTCGCCCAGCAAGAGCCCTTTTACTTCCACCTCGTCCCCGACCCGCAGGGCGCGGATGGTGGCGGGCCTGAAATGATCATCGTCGTCGTCCTCAAACTTGATCTCCGTGGCAAGGTCGACGAGGACCATCCACGTCCGCCCCTTCTCATCCCGGACGACGATGAATCCTCCCTGAGGGGCGACGGTGGTGATGACCCCCTCGATTTCGACCTTGCCCTTGAGGGATTTGCCGTTCCCCAAAGCGCTGGCCGGGAACATGAACGCCACTACGACCATCAACACAATCGCGAGCCATCTCATCGGAGCCCTCCGGATGTGCGAACGTCGTCCAGCACCTATCTCTAAGGGATACGTTGGTCCCTCCTGTTTGAGTTCCCCCTTTCCCCGGGCTGCAGACATGGCGGGATGGGCCTTCCGGTCAAAGGATTCATTCGCCTATCCGTCTAAGGAAGCGCCCAGACTCCATGAGCATCGGCGCGCGCAACGCTCCATCCTCCGAAGAACGCAGGCTGGTCACTATCCTCTTTGCCGACGTCGTCGCGTCCACCGCCCTCTCCGGCGCCCTGGACCCCGAGCACCTGCGCGAGCAGATGGCCCGGTTCTTCGCCGTGGCGCGCGAGCAGATCGAGCGCTACGGCGGCACGGTCGAGAAGTTCATCGGCGACGCGGTGATGGCCGTTTTCGGCCTGCGGATGCTCCGCGAGGACGATCCCGAGCGGGCGGTGCAGGCGGCCATCGCGACCCGGTCGCGCCTGCGGCCGTTGATCGAAGCCGGCATGGCGCCTGAGATCCGCATCGGCGTCAGCACCGGCGAAGTCGTCGCCAATCCCAGGGCGATCGGCCAGGGTGAGTTCATGGTGACCGGCGAGGTGGTGAATCTTGCCGCCCGCCTCCAGGAGCAGGCGACGCCCGGCCAGGTGCTGGTGGGTGAAGCGACCTACGCATCCACCCGGTGGGCCTTCGACTACCGACAGATCCCGGAATTTCAGGTGAAGGGAAGACAGGAGAAGGTCGTCGCGTACGAGTGTGTTGGGCGGCGGGCGCAGCCGCTGCCCCGGCATGGGCTGGTGCAGGGCATCAGTTCGCCCCTGGTGGGTCGCGACGGACAACTCGCCGCCCTGACCGAGTGTGTAGAGCGTGTGCTGGCCGGCCGGGGAGGCATTGCCGCCGTCATCGGCGATGCGGGCTTGGGCAAGTCGCGCCTGGTGGCGGAGGTGAGACAGCTTACGGCGGACCGGGATCTCCTCTGGTCGGAAGGCCGCGCCCTCTC
The DNA here is from genome assembly GCA_031420915.1 of Armatimonadota bacterium. Lineage (GTDB taxonomy): Bacteria > Sysuimicrobiota > Sysuimicrobiia > Sysuimicrobiales > Humicultoraceae > JANONS01. The sequence continues at coordinate 442 of JANONS010000425.1, read as the reverse complement.
CTTCACGAGTGTGATCGGGTACTGGCCGTTTCGGGAGATCATCAAGAGTTGCGCAGGGATCACCGAGCAGGATAGTGAGGTCGAGAGCTGGGCAAAACTGAAAGAGCACGTCAGCAGGCTCGCCCCGGCCCAGGTGGCCGAGATCGTCCCATACATCGGCACGATGCTGGGGTTGGAAGCCGCGGCGGAATGGCAGGAACGGGTCAGGTACCTGGACGGGGAGGCCATGGGCCGGCAGATCTACCGCAGCACCCGGCTGTTCTTCGAGCACCTTGCCCGGGAGCGCCCGCTGGTGCTGGTCTTTGAGGATCTGCACTGGGTGGACCAGTCCTCGGCGGAACTGCTGGAGCACCTGCTGCCACTCAGCCAGAGCGTGCCGCTACTCTTCTGCGGCCTCGGGCGTCCCGATCCCAAGACCCCCGCCGAACGCCTGCGGGAGATC
>JANONS010000424.1:0-4399 GCA_031420915.1 Armatimonadota bacterium | reverse complement strand
CCTCCTCCAAGGCCTACCTGGCGATGCTGGTTGCGCTGGAAATGCTGGCGGTCGACCTGGGGCTCCGGCGCGGGACCCTCTCTGTGGAGGACGCCTCCGTCCTGATCAGCGGGCTGCGCGGTCTGCCGGGCAAGGTGCAGGCGGCGCTCGGCCAGGAGGAGCGAGTGGCATCGCTCGCCCGGCGGTACCGCGACGTGGAACACGTCTTTTTCATCGGCCGCGGGCTGGACTATCCCGTGGCGATGGAGGGGTCTCTCAAACTCAAGGAAATCTCCTACGTGCACTCGGAGGCGCTGGCGGCCGGCGAGTTGAAGCATGGCACCCTGGCGCTCGTGGTGCCGGGCGTGCCGGTGTTCGCGCTGGTCACCCAGCGCCATGTGTACGAGAAGACGGTGTCGAATATCGAAGAGGTCAAGGCGCGGGGGGCCGAGGTGATCGCGGTGGCGTATGAGGACGATCGTGAGATCGATCGCTACGCCGACGAGGTGATCCGGATCCCGCGCGTCCATGACCTGCTGGCACCGATCGTGGCGATTGTGCCGCTGCAGCTGTTCGCCTACCACGTGGCGCGGGAACGCGGGCACGACATCGACCAGCCGCGCAACCTGGCCAAGAGCGTCACCGTGGAATAAGGGAGGAGGGTGGGGAGCGATGATGGCCCTCGATCCGGAACTGCTGAGCATCCTGGCCTGCCCGGTGGATAAGGCGCCGGTAGAACTGCGTGGCGAGCGTATCGTCTGTACCCGCTGCGGCCGCCGCTACCCGATCCGGGACGGGATCCCGATCATGCTCATCGAGGAAGCGGAGGTGCCCTAAACGGACATCGTCGGCGTCGGCATCGATGTGGTGGAGGTGGATCGCCTGAGGTTGGCGCTCGCCCGGTGGGGGGATCGCCTCCTTCACCGCCTGTTCACCGCGGGCGAGTTGAGCGGGGCCAGCGCTCCCCGGACCCGACCGCAGCGCCTGGCGGCGCGATTCGCTGCCAAGGAGGCGGTGATGAAATCACTCGGCGTGGGGTGGGTGGCCGGTGGCTGGCAGGCGATCGAGATCCGCACGGACCCGCGCGGGAAACCCATCGTGCTGCTCTCGGGGCCGGCGGCCAAAGCGGCCGAAGATCTCGGCGTCGCCGAGGTCCTGGTCTCGCTCACACACACCGCGCATCTGGCGGTCGCCAGCGCGATCGCGCTCAGGCGCTAGGTGCCCTTCGGCGGTAGATGCCCTTCGAGGGAAAGCGAAGAGGGGCGCTGGCTTCACTCCGGCTTTTCACCGTCTTCGATCGCGCCGCCGGTTCCTACCGCCGCCGAGGCTGATCTCGGGAGTTACCCCCCGAGAAGACCTTCCGGGCTGTCGGAGTCCACGTGCGCGACGTTTGAATCGGCTATTTCGCCGTTAGGCTCGCGCCCCTCTACGAGCAACGCTATCATCGAGTCTCATCAAGCGTCAATCCCGAACCTTCGTTCAGCGACTGTGGACAGTGTGGGCAGTGGGTATGCGCAAGCAGCGGGTGGCGGGCATGGGCAAGGAGAGCGTCGCGCGGCCGGGGAAACACATCAAGCGATGCATGCCGTGACGAGCGCGGAGATGGTCGAACTCGATCGGCGGGCCGCCGACGAGTGTGGGATTCCTCCCGCCCTGCTCATGGAGAACGCGGGCCGGCGGGTCGCCGAGGTCATCCACACCGTCATCGCACCGGGGAGTCGCCGCTGTGTGGTCCTCGCGGGCAAGGGGAGCAACGGGGGAGACGGGCTGGTTGCCGCCCGACACCTCGCGTCTCGGGGATGGCGGACGGTTGTGCTGCTGCTGGCGCGGGAGGACGAGGTCACGGGGGAGGCCCGCCGGAATCTGTCCATGGCGCGGGAGGCCGGGGTGGAGATCGTGGCGGTGAACAGCATGGCTCTGGCCGGCTCGATGGGGAGGCTCGGCGAAGCGGGTGTGATCGTCGACGCGATCTTCGGGACCGGCTTCCGGGGCAGCCCGATGGGCCTCGCGGCGCAGCTGATCGAGGCGGCGAACAACGCGGCCGCCCCGGTCGTCGCCGTCGACGTGCCCAGCGGGGTGGAGGCCGATACCGGAGCGGTCCGCGGCATCGCCATCACCGCCACCGCGACGGTGACCATGGGACTCCCCAAGATCGGCCTGCTCCTGTACCCCGGAGCCGCCCATGCCGGGATCCTCTACGTGGCCGACATCGGCTATCCGCCCGCGCTGCTCCACACCCTCAAGCTGGCGACAGCGGTCCCGACGCCCGAGGAGGTGGCAGAGGTCCTCCCGCCGCGGCCGCCTGACAGTCACAAGGGGACCTACGGCCACGTGCTGATCTGCGCGGGATCGGTGGGGTTCACGGGCGCCCCCTCGCTCTGCGCCCTCGGCGCCCTCCGCGCCGGAGCCGGGCTGGTCACGCTCGGTGTCGGCGAGACCATCTACCCCATCGTGGCGGCGCGCGAGGTGGAAGCGATGCCCCATCCTCTTCCGGACGCTGAGGGAGCGGTGACGGAGGCGGCCTGGGAGCGTCTCTCCGGGCTGGCCGAGGCCTGTGACGTCCTGGCGATCGGCCCCGGCCTCTCCCAGCGTCCCCAGGTGGCGGGTCTCATGCGCCGCGTGCTGGCCGAGGCCCGCGTGCCGCTTGTTTTGGACGCGGACGCCCTCAACGTCCTGGCCGGCCAGAGCGAAGCGCTGGCGCGCTGCGGGGTGCCGAAGATCCTCACCCCTCATCCGGGGGAATTGGCCCGGCTGCTCGATGTGCCGACCGCGGAGGTTCAGCGAGATCGGCTGGGGACAGCGCGGGAAACGGCCCGGCGGTTCGACGCGGTGGTCGTCCTGAAAGGTGCTCGCACGGTCACGGCCGCGCCCGGCGGGGAAGCGTTCATCGTGCCAACCGGCAATCCGGGGATGGCCTCTGGCGGGATGGGGGACGTCCTGACCGGGGTCATCGCCGCGCTCGTCGCCCAGCGGTTGCCGCCGCTGACCGCGGGCTGGGTGGGGGCGTACCTCCACGGTCTCGCCGGCGATCTGGTGGCCGAACAGGTCGGTGGGGCCGGGCTGCTCGCACGGGAGGTCGCCGACGCCGTGCCGCGCGCTCGCATGGTGGTCGTGCGGGGTCAGGTCCCCGGACCGATCCGCACCCTGTCGTGAAACTCCCACCCCTGCGGGCCTGGGCGGAGGTCGACCTCGATGCCCTGGTCTTGAACCTCGAAGCGGTGACCCGTCTGGTCCGACCGGCGCAGGTCATGGCCGTGGTGAAGGCGGATGGATATGGTCATGGATCGGTGGCGGTGGCCCGCACGGTGGAAGCGGCCGGCGCGGCTGCGCTGGGGACGGCGACGGTGTCGGAGGGAGTGGCGCTGCGGGAGGCGGGCCTGCGGATCCCCATCCTCGTGCTCGGCCCAGCACCTGGTGAGGAGGAGGAGGCGGTCGCCGGGGATCTGAGCCTGACCGTGGTGGATGAGGAGGGGGTGCGGGCGGCGAGCGCGGCGGCGAAGCACCGGGGCGGCGCGGCCCGACTGCACGTCAAGGTCGAAACCGGGATGACGCGTCTGGGGATGGACCCGGAAGCGGTGGCCGTGACACTGGACCGCGCGGGAGGAGTGACGCATGCCCGGTTCGAGGGCGTCTTCACTCACCTGGCCGACGCGGAAGGCGACCCGCATTTCAGCCGGGAGCAGCTGAGCCGCTTCCGGCCGGCGGCCGACGCGATGCGGGCCCGCTTCCCCCGGGCGTTGCGGCATGCCGCCGCCACGGCAGGGATCCTCACGCTCCCCGAGAGCCATCTCGACATGGTCCGCCTCGGCCTCGGTCTGTATGGACTCGTCCCGGAGCCGCGTCTCGCGGAGCGCATCACGCTCCGCCCGGCGATGAGCCTGTGGGCGAGGGTTGCGCAGGTGCGGCAGGTCCCGGCGGGCACGACGGTGAGTTACGGGCGAACCTTTCGAGCGGAGCGGGCCACGCGGATCGCCACGGTGGCGATCGGTTATGGCGACGGCTACCCGAGGGGGGTGAGCGGGGGGCGGATGCTGATCCGCGCCCGTTCCTATCCCGTGGTGGGACGCGTGACCATGGACTACACGATGGTGGATGTCGGCGGAGATCCGGTCGAGACAGGTGACGCGGTACTCGTGTTCGGCCCGGGCCTCGGGGTCGAAGAGGTCGCCGGGTGCGCCTCCACGATCTCATATGAGATCCTCTCCCGCATCGCCCCGCGGGTGGACCGGGTGTACCGGTCTGGGGGACGTGTGGTGGGCCTCCGAAGCCTGGGGAGGGCTGGGGGCGTGGCAGCGTCGCACCCGGCGGGGGCCGCCACCGGGGGCGAGCAGCGGTGAGTCTCAAAGCGGCTTCCCGCGTCGCCTTCCAGGGTGAGCCCGGCGCGTACAGCGACGAGGCGCTTGCAGGGATCTTCGGCGAG
>JANONS010000423.1:0-7433 GCA_031420915.1 Armatimonadota bacterium | reverse complement strand
GTGTGGATCGCCGGCTCGATCGGGCCGATCGGCCGGCCCCTCGCGCCTCTGGGCGCGGTCACGCCCGCCGAGGTGCGCCGTGCCTTCGCCGAGCAGGCGACCGCGCTCGCCGAGGGCGGCGTGGACGTGTTGATCTTTGAGACCTTCACCGACCTCAACGAACTGACCGAGGGGGTGGCGGCCGCGCGGGAGGCCACGGACCTTCCCATCATCGCCCAGATGACCTTCACCCACGAAGGCAAGACGCTGCTGGGTCACGCCCCCGCGGAGATCGTCGGCCGCCTGGAAGGGTTGGGGGTCGCGGTCATCGGAGCGAATTGTAGCGTGGGCCCGCAGGGGATTCTGCAGGTCATGGAGCAGATGGTGCTGCTGAGCCGCACGCCACTCTCCGCGCTGCCCAACGCCGGCCTCCCCTCATACGTAGACGGACGAATCATTTACGTCTCAACTCCCGCCTACATGGCCGAGCATGCGCGGCAGATGGTGGAGATGGGCGTGCGCATCGTAGGCGGGTGCTGCGGCACCACGCCCGCGCACATCGAGGCGATGCGCACGATGCTGGCCACAGTGGAATCCCCCCCGGCGCCGCGCCTTCGGGTGAACGTCCCGGCGATCCCCACGCTGGCGCCGACATCACAGACCCCAACGACCCCCCTGGCTGCGCAGTTGCAGAAGGGGTTTGCGGTCAGCGTGGAGGTGCCACCCCCGCGGGGTACGCAGGAGGGTCCGGAACTGGAGGCCTGCCGCCTCCTCCAGCAGGCAGGGGTGGACGCGATCAACGTCCCCGACAACCCGATGGCGCGCCTGCGGATGAGCCCGTGGGCGATGTGCCTGCGCATTCAGACTCAACTGGGCCTGGAGACGATCCTGCATTTCACAACGCGCGACCGCAACCTGATGCGTATCCAGTCGGACCTGCTGGCGCTCCACGCGCTCGGCATCCGGAACATCCTGGTGCTGCGCGGCGACCCGCCGCAACTGGGCGACTACCCCACCGCGACCGCGGTCTCCGACATCACACCCTCGGGGTTGATCCGCCTGATCAAGCACTTCAACCAGGGTCGGGACCTGGCGGGCAACGACCTGGGGCAGCCGACGGCTTTCCTGGTTGGTGCCGCGCTCAACATGGGAGCCCGCGACCTGGACCGGGAGCTGCGCGTCCTGGAGCAGAAACTGCGGGCGGGAGCCGACTTTCTCTGCACGATGCCCATCTTCGAACCGGAGACGCTCGACCGCGTGCTGGGGCGGGTGGGGCGGCTTCCGGTCCCGCTGCTCGTGGGGATGCTGCCCCTGCACGGGATGCGGCACGCGGAGTTTCTCCACAACGAGGTGCCGGGGATGGTGATTCCTGCCGCGATTCGGGAGCGCTTTCGACAGGCCCCGAAGGAGAGCCGCGAACTGGGGCTGCGCCTGGCCACAGAACTCCTGGCCGCCATCCGGCCCAAGGTCGCGGGCCTGTACTTGATCGCGTCTTTTGGCCGGTACGACCGGGTGGTCCACCTGGTGCGGACCGTCCGAGAGGAAATCGCTTCTCCGTCCTGAGGACGCCTGTGATGAAACCCGTCCGCGTGGAGACGCACCGCCGGATCCGTGTTCCCCAACAGCGGGTCTTCCAGCTCTTGAGCCGGGTGGAGGGACTGCCTCGCTACGCCGATCTGTGGCTGGCCGCCGACGTCCTGGAGCGCAGCGGCGGGCAGGTCGTCGCGGAGTTCCGGGGATACTTCGGAGGACTCCCCATCGACTCGGTTCAGCGCGTCAGCCTGCGGCCGCCTGCTCGGATGGAGTTCCGTCAGGTGCGTGGGACCCTCAAGGCGTTGCGCGGGGAGTTCGTCGTCGAGGCGGACGGAGGGGGCTCCCGGTTGACCGCGCGGATGGAGGTGGATGCGGGCATCCCCATGCTGCTGGAAGAGGCGGTGCGGAGGGTGCTGACCACCGCGCTCGAGCGGATGGTGACAAAGGTGAGGGATGCGGCCGAGCGGGATCTTCCCCGCCTTATCCCCCGGAGACCCGCGGCGCCACAGAGCCCGGCTCGACTGGAGGTGCCCGTCGAAGAGCTTCCTGGCGAGGTGGCACCTGTTGAGGGACCGCCCGTGGAGACCGCCGCCCCGCCGACCGGCGCAGCGCCTCCGGCGCCCGCCAGGGTAGCGCCTCCGGCGAAATCGAGTGCGCGTCCGGGCCGGCGCCGCCGCCGGCGCCGGCACCGGCGCGGACCACCCGGACCGCCGCCGGGGCCGGGCACGGCGCCAGGGGACTGAGGAAGGAGTACGAGTGACGCGCTTGGGCCGCGTGCTCATAGGTAGCGTTGTTGCGTACATGCTGGGATTTCTGGTGGAGCGGGCGCTTGGAGGTTCGGCCATCACGAAGGTCGGCTGGACGAGCTCTCCCTGGACGCCCCTGGCGGTGGAAGGATTCGCCGTCGGGCTCCTCGTCGGTGGGTGGCCGGGGGTGCTGCTGGCCCCGCTCCCGTTTCTCCTCGTGCCGGAGACGTTGCGCCTGTTTGCGGGGGCCTTGACCGATTTTCGGAGCGGACAGACCTTCTTCGCCGTTGCCGGGCTCATCTATGTGGCGCCGCTCCTGCTCACCTCATGGGTGGGAGGACTTGCAGGCGCACTTGCACGGTGGGTAGTCCTCCCACGGTGGGTGGTTCACCGCGCAGAAAGGAGGCCGCGCGGATGAGCCCGCGGATGCCGACGCCCACTGAGATGGGCAGCGTCACCGAGAAGACGCTGCGCATCACGTGGTCCGACGGCCACCTGTCGCAGTACTCGTGGCATGCGCTGCGTGTGTCCTGCCCCTGTGCGGCGTGCAAGGGGGAATGGACGACCCGCCGCCACCTCGATCCCGCGTCCATCCCTACGCAGATCCGCGCGATGAGGATCGAGCGGGTGGGAGCCTATGCGCTCCGCCCGATCTGGTCGGACGGTCACAGCACCGGGATCTACCCCTTCAACTACCTCCGGCACGACCTGTGCGAGTGCGATGAGTGCGCCGCCCGCCGCGCCAGCGCGGCCCCGTAGCGCGATCCAGACTCCCGTCCGCGGCGGCGGGATCCGGTATGTTAGGATGGGGCGGAGAGCTAGAAGGAGGACGCGTCGGTGAATAGTCAACTGCCGCTGGGCCGCGAGCAGGTGCTCGAGGCGCTGCGCGATGTCCAGGATCCGGAACTCCACAAGAGCATCGTCGAACTGGATATGGTGCGCGACATCCAGATCCAGGACGGCACGGTCAAGGTGGAGGCGCTGCTGACCATCGGCGCCTGTCCCCTGCGCGAGACGATCATCACGTCCATTGAGGAGCGGGTGCGCCAGCTGCCGGGAGTGCGGTCTGTGCAGGTGTCCCTCGGCGTGATGACCCAGGATCAGCGGCAGGCACTGATCGGCAAACTGCGGGGCGGGGAGGCGAGCCCGATCCGCCGCTCCTCCTTTCTCACCGCCGATTCTCCCACCCGGGTCATCGTGGTCGCGAGCGGCAAGGGCGGCGTGGGGAAGTCCACCGTGACAGTCAACCTCGCCGTGGCGATGCGGCAGGCGGGCCGCCGTGTCGGGATCATGGATGCGGATGTCTACGGCTTCTCGATCCCGCGCATGCTGGGCGTGAGCGGGCAGCCCACGGTCATCGACCAGATGATCATCCCATTGGAGAAGGACGGCATCCGTGTGATGTCCATCGGCTTCCTCCTCCCCAGCGAAGGCGAGGCCGTGGTCTGGCGCGGGCCGATGCTGCACAAGACGCTGACGACCTTCATCGGCGAGGTGCACTGGGGCGACGATCTGGACTACCTGTTGATCGATCTGCCGCCGGGGACCGGCGATGTCTCGATCACCCTGGCGCAGACCCTGCCGCAGAGTCATATGGTGATCGTGACCACCCCGCAGGTGGCCGCGGTCAACGTGGCCCAGCGCGCGGCGAAGATGGCGGAGAAGGTCAACATGGAGGTCATCGGTATCATCGAGAACATGACCGGCTATCAGCCGTCTCCCGACGTTCCGCCGGTCTACATCTTCGGGCGCGGCGGCGGCCTCCGCCTGGCGGAGATGCTGGGGGTGCCAGTGTTGGGTGAGATTCCGCTCGATCCCGCCATCCGCGTGGGATCCGACTCCGGCATCCCCGTGGTGACCTCCCATCCCGAGAGCCCGGCCGGCCGGGCCTTCCGGGAGGCGGCGCAGCGCCTCTGCGAGCGAGTCCCCGTCCCCGTAGGGTAACCGATCGCCTGATGCGATGAGCGCGGTCGAGGCGGCGACCTACAAGAACTACATCGGCGGCGAGTGGGTCGGATCACGGTCCGGCGAGGCGATGGCGTCGCACAACCCCGCCACCGGAGAGGTCCTCGGGTTCGTGCCGGCCTCCGGGCCGGAGGATGTGGATGCCGCCGTGCGCGCGGCCGCCCGCGCCTACCAATCCTGGCGAAAGGTGCCCGCGCCCCGCCGCGCGGAGATTCTGTTCCGCGTGGCCGAGCTGCTCGTCAAGCAGAAGGAAGACCTGGCCCGCCTCATGACCCAGGAGATGGGCAAGGTCCTCGCCGAGACCCGTGGTGATGTGCAGGAAGCGATCGACATGTCCTACTTCATCGCGGGGGAGGGCCGCCGCCTTCACGGTTTCACCGCGCCCAGCGAGATGCCGCACAAGGCCGCCTACTGCGTCCGCGCGCCGCTGGGAGTCGTGGGCATCATCACGCCGTGGAATTTCCCCATGGCGATCCCCTCCTGGAAGATCGTCCCGGCGCTGGTGTGCGGGAACACGGTGGTCTTCAAACCCGCCTCCTACACCCCGCTTCTGGGCCTGAAGTTCGTCGAGATCTTTGAAGAGGCCGGCCTGCCGCCGGGAGTGCTCAACATCGTCACGGGGCCCGGCACATCCGCGGGGGACGCGCTGGTGGAGCACCCGGAGGTGCGGGTCATCTCGTTCACCGGCTCCACCGAGACGGGGCTGCGCCTGGCCGAGAAGTGCGCGCGATTGGGCAAGCGCATCTCGCTGGAGATGGGCGGGAAGAACGCCGCGATCGTCATGCCGGATGCCGACCTCCCTCTGGCGACCGACGCCCTGATCTGGAGTGCCTTCGGCACCAGTGGGCAGCGGTGCACGGCGTGCAGCCGGATCGTCGTGCATCGGGAGGCGAAGCCCGAACTCACCGAGCGGCTAGTGGAGCGGGCGCGGGCGTTGCGCCTCGGCGACGGGCTCCTACCGGAGACCGACGTCGGCCCGGTGGTCTCGACCGAGCAGCTGGAGCGCATCCACGGGTACGTGGAGATCGGGAGGCGGGAGGGCGCGCGCGTGCTGACGGGCGGGAGGCGAATGCAGGAAGGGAATCTTGCGCACGGCGCCTTCTACGCGCCGACGATCTTCGATCAGGTCCACCCCGGGATGCGCATCGCGCAGGAGGAGATCTTCGGGCCGGTGACCGCCCTGATCGAGGCCGGGTCCTTTGAAGAGGCGGTCGGGATCCTGAACGACACCCGGTACGGACTGTCCGCCTCGATCTTCACCCGGGACATCAACGCCGCCATGCGGGCGGTCGAGGAGATCGACACGGGGATCGTGTACGTGAACCACGGGACGATCGGCGCCGAGGTCCACCTGCCGTTCGGCGGGACGAAGTACACCGGCAACGGGCATCGGGAGGGCGGCACCCAGGTGCTGGACATCTTCAGCGAGTGGAAGGCGGTCTACATCGACTTCAGTGGCCGGCTGCAGCGGGCGCAGATTGATCGGGACTAGCATGGTCCGCCTCCTGGTCGCTCTCCTGCTCGCCGCCGCTCCCCTCGCCGGGGCCAGTATCGCCACGGGCCCCGCCCCGGCGACCGATTGGGCGGCGCTCGCCCGGCGGTACAGCGAGGTGCTTGCCCAGAACCCTGATGACGCGGACGCCCGCTTCACCCTGGGCGTGATCCAGGCGCATCAGGGGCGCTTAGTTGAGGGGTGGGAGAACCTGAAACTCGCGGACCGCCTGTTGGGAGGAGAGCCTGAACGGCCGGCCTTTGCCCGCCGGACGATCGCGGCCGCCAGGCAGGCGCTGAGGGCCCGCCCGCAGGATGTCCTCGCGCTGTACAAACTCGCGTTTGCCTCATACTTCGTCAATGAGAAGGACCTGGCCGCACAGGCGATGTTGCAGGCGGCGCACATCGAGCCGAAACATGCCTGGACAGCAGGCTATCTGGGGTTTCTGTACGCTGAGCAGGGGCGTCTTGATGAGGGGATCGCCTGGTGGGAGCGGGGCCTGCGGTCGGACCCGAAGAATGCCGTCTTGCACTACATGCTGGGTCTGGCGTACAGCCGGAAGGGTGACATGAAGAAGGCGGCGGTGCACTTCGCTGCGGCGTACCGTGACCGGACCCTCTATGAGTACATCACAGGCCGCCGCCGCGCCTAGACACGAAGGCGTGTTCCGTCCGCGGGCCGTGCCTCACCCCCTGCGGTTCGTGATGCTCTTGACAGTGCTTGCGCTCGCGGCCGTCCCCGCCGGAGCGGCATCGCTCACCATCACCGCCAGCCGGATGAGATCGGATGCCGCCACCGGGGTGGTGGTGGCGGAGGGCGAGGTCCAGATCTCCGACGGCACCACGGTGGCCGTGGGCCGACGGCTGGTGTTGGACACGCGGCGCCGCACCGCCGTCCTCACCGCTGCGAAGGTGCGGGGGCCGCACGGGGTGCTCGAAGCGCTTGAGATCACCCTCCGATTCACGCCCACGCGAGTGACCCACGTGGCTGCCCGGGGGAAGGCCACGCTAGAACTGCGGCGGGGAGTGCTCTCCGCGGATGAGATCGGAATATCCCTGGAGGAAGAACGGCTGACGGCCACGGGCCACGTGCAGGTGTTCACTCCTCCGGACGTGCTGGCCACAGGGTCGCACCTCACCTACAACCGCCGCACCGGGCGGGTCGCGCTCGCCGGACCGGTCAGGGTGCAGACCGGGCAAGGGGTCGTGACGGGGCAACGGCTGGAGGGGGCGGAGGGGTTGCAGGAAGCCCGGCTGTGGGGCGATGTCCGGGTCATCGTTCAGGACATCACGGCGCGCGCCGATGCCGCCACGCTCATCGCTCCGGCTCAGAAGGTTATCCTGACCGGCGCGGTCCGCATCACCCAGCGAGGACAGACGCTGGAGGGGACGGTGGTGACGATCTTCTACGGCGCCCGGCGGGTAATCGCCGAAGGGCCCACGCGTCTGCGGTTTGAGGAACGTCCGTGAAGGCCTCCCTCCAGCGTCTAGAACCGGCCCCGGCGTGAGCGGCACCTTCGACCTCGCCTCCCTTCAGCCCTACGTCCGAAACCCGCTCCCATCACTCAGCCTCCCCTGGGTGGCCGGGGTGCTGGGCGATCATCCTTCCACCTATTCTCGCAGCCCCGCGATGTGGAATGCGGCCTTCACCGCACTGGGTCTGGAGGCGACCTACGTGGCGTTCGATGTCTCCCCCGACGATGTGGATCGCTTCCTCAG
>JANONS010000422.1:0-15160 GCA_031420915.1 Armatimonadota bacterium | reverse complement strand
CGCACGCGTTTGGAGGTACATAGCGCATCCCGCACATCTGGGGACTAGCCCGCGCCATTGATCCCACGCACCGGCGGATGCTGCTCGCGCTCTTCAGCCAGCGGATCCCGCAGGACCGCGTCGCCTCCCCCGACCTCCTGGCCACGCTCGCCCACCTCGCGCACAGCATCAAGCGAGAGGTGGGGGTGTACGTGGACCGCCACGGGAGCGTGCAGGAGGTCGTGGTCAGCCGCAAGTGGCAGGAACTGCTGCCCACCCTGGCGGCGCGCGCCTCGCCGAGACGCTTGATTGGGCTCCGCTACCTGGGCGCGCGCTCGGGCCCCGAGAGCCAGCCCGAAGAGGGGGACCGCCGCCACCTCGTGGACGCACGGCTGGACATGGCTGTCATCATCGGCTCACGCAAGGGATCCCCCACGGACGGGTGGGTGCTAACCCTCGCCCCCGGGGTGAACGGCGCGGAGCCCCAGGCGATCAGCGAGGGCCCGTACACGGCGGAGTCGCTCACCCATCTGGAGGTGGCCCCCCGCATCAAGGCGGTCGAGAGCGCGCTGCGGCGCAGTCCCGCGCTGCTGGCGGACGCCACGCGACCGGAGCGGGCGGTGCTGGTGGGCCTTGCCACCGCCTCCGCCAGAGGGCAGGAGTTCACGCCGGATGCGTCCCTGGACGAACTGGCGCGCCTGGCGGAGACCGCGGGGGCCGCCGTCTTCGGCCGGGTCCTGCAGAACCGAACCAAACCCGATCCCGCCACCTTCATCGGAAGCGGCAAGGTGTCGGAGGTTCTCCGGCAGTGCGAAGAACATGACGCCGACCTGGTGATCTTCGACGAGGAACTGACCCCGGCGCAGCAGCGCAACCTGGAGCGTGAGCTCGGGGTCAAGGTGGTGGACCGGGCCGCCCTGGTCCTCGACATCTTCGCCCGCCGCGCCCGGACGCGTGAGGGACGGCTCCAGGTGGAACTGGCACAGCTCACGTATCTGCTGCCGCGACTGACGGGCCGCGGCGTCTGGCTCTCCCGGCTCGGCGGGGGAATTGGCACGCGGGGCCCCGGGGAAACGAAACTGGAGGTGGACCGCCGGCGCATCCGCCAGCGGATCACCGGCCTCCGCGGCGAGTTGCAGGAGGTGATACGGCACCGGACCCTGCAGCGTATTGGACGAGACCGCGCCGGGCATCCCATCGTCGCCATCACCGGCTATACCAACGCCGGGAAGTCCACGCTGCTCAATGCGTTGACGCAGGCAGGGGTGCTGGTGGAGGACAAACTCTTCGCCACCCTCGATCCGACCGTGCGGAAGGTGACGCTGCCCAACCACCAGAGCATCCTGATGGTCGACACGGTGGGCTTCCTCCACAAACTGCCCACACACCTGGTGGCGGCCTTCAAGGCGACGCTGGAAGAGGTGGTGGCCGCGGACCTCCTCATCCACGTCGTCGATGTCAGCCACCCCGAGTGGCGCCATCAACAGACGGTGGCCAACCGGGTGCTCGAGGAACTCGGGGCAGGGGACCGCACGCAGGTGGTTGCCTTCAATAAGGTCGATCGGCTGAGCGCGGCGGACCGCCAGCGCTTAAGCCGGGCCCACCCTGACGCGGTCCTCATCTCGGCCCAGCAGGGCCTCGGCCTCGTGAATCTCCTCCGCCGCGTCTCGCAGCGGCTGCCGGCGCCGCTCGTTCGCCTGCGGCTGACCGTGCCCTATGCCGAAGCGGGGCGGCTCGCAGAGGTCTTCGCCCAGGGGCGGGTGCTGACCCAGCGGTACGAAGCGGAAGCGATCGTCGTGGAGGCTGAAGTCCCGCCGCACCTGGCGGCGCGGCTCACGAACGCGGACCGGGTCTGACAGACGAGATCAGGAGACCATGCGCCGGATCAGGCCGACGACCTTGCCCTCGATGTGAACGTCGCGCGCCCGGATCGGGTCCATCGTGGGATTCTCGGGCTGGAGGCGGATGTGGTCCGCCTCCCGGTAGAAGCGCTTCACCGTCGCCTCGTCCTCTAACCGCGCCACGACGATGTCCCCGTTCGCCGCCGTCTGCTGGCGCCGGACGATCAGGTAGTCCCCGTCGTAGATGCCGGCGTCGATCATGCTCTCCCCGCGGACCCGGAGGATGAAGCTTTCCGCATCCCCGAGGAACTCGGCCGGGAGCGGCAGATAGTCCTCGATGTTCTCCTGCGCCAGCAGCGGGGTACCGGCTGCGACCTGACCGACGACCGGGACCGCCACGACCTTCTTGGGGGGAACCGCGCGCTCATCCAGCAGGATCTCCAGGGCGCGAGGTTTACTCGGATCCCGGTGGAGGTAGCCCTTCTTTCCCAGCGCGGCGAGATGGCTGTGCACGGTGGAACTGCTGGTCAGGCCGAGCGCGCGCCCGATCTCGCGCACAGACGGCGGGTACCCATGCGTCTCCCCATACCGCTGGATAAACGTAAGAATCTCTGCCTGCCGACGCGTTAGACCCCGGCTCATCGTGGGGCCTCCTTCGGGGAATGTGCCCGGATTATAGCACAGGGGATCTGCGGCGGGCAAACACCTGTTCGGAAAAAGGAGCCAACCGGGGAGCCGGCGAACCGTTAGGTAATTCCGCTCAAGCGCGGTTGAGCGGAATTGGCGGATGGCCTATGAATCCTGGAACTCCAGCCCACCAGCGTGACCTCTCCCCTCTCCTCGAGGAGTGGGCGGGCGATCTGGCGAGCGAGAATAAGAGCCCGCGGACCGTAGCGGGGTACTTGATAGATCTCCGGCAGTTCGTGGCCTTCCTGCGGGGACGGGATCTGCAGAGCGTCGGTGCGGACGATGTGCGCCGATTCTCTCACGCGATGACGCGCGCCGGGTTGCAGCCGAGGTCGCGCTCGAGAAGGCTGGTGGCGATCCGCCGCTTCTACGCCTACCTGGTCAGGACCGGGCGCCTCCCTGCGAGCCCCGCGCAAGACATCCGGCCGCCCCGTCCCCACGAGCGCGCGCCCAACTTCCTCACCCCCGAGGAGGTCGCCTCCCTCCGCCGGGCTATTCCCCGTACCGACCGCGGGGTGCGCGATCGGGCGGTCATCGAGTTAGGCCTCCAGTCGCTGCGCATCTCCGAGATCATGGGGATGGACCTGGACGACCTCCACCTGGATCGCCGGCAGGTGCGGATCATTGGCAAGGGGGGGCACGAGCACCTGCAGCCGGTGACGGAGGCAGGCATCCGGGCGGTGGAAGCGTGGCTGGCCCGGCGGCCGCCCTGCCGGTCGCGCGCCCTGTTCATCCCCCTCCCGCCCCGCGGCCCGCAGACACGCCTGCATTACACCACGGTGGAGAAAGTCTTCCGGACGTACCTCAAGGCGGCGAAGATCGACCGACCGCTTCGTTTCCACGACCTGCGGCACACGGTGGGGGTGACGCTCGCCGACCGGGGGGTGCCGCTGCAGTTCATCCAGGACCTGCTGCGCCACCGCGACCCCAAGACCACGCGCATCTACACCCAGGTGGCACAGGAGCGGCTGGCCGAGGTGCTGGACCGCGAGCTGGATTTTCCCGAGTAGGGCCGGGCTGCCTCCCCTGATAGCGCTTCACGGCGGCGATACGACAAACGTGCCCGTCATCCCCGCCTCGGCATGGCCCTCAATGCTGCACTGGAACGGAAACCGGCCGCGCCCCTGCGGCGTGAACGTGATCTCAGCAGTTTCGCGGGGATCGATGCCCACGAACTTCCATTTGCTGTCGGTCTCACCCTCCCTGGACTCCCCTTTCAGGGTAAGCCTTTGCGATGCCAAGTACGCTGACGCCATGGTGTGCTCGATCTGGCCGGTGTTCTTGAGCACCAGCGTGACCGGCCTCCCCTCGGTGAGGGCGAGGACGTTCGGGGTAAACGCGAACTCTGTGACCGTAACCTGGACTATGAGTGGAGCGGGCGGGGGCGCAGCCCCAACCAGGAGCAAGAGGCACCACGCGGTCACCGCCAGGCGCATCTGCGCTATGGGCTGGCGGGTTTAATGATAAAAGCGCCCGCTAACCCCGCCGCCGCGTGCCGCCCATCTGCCACGGTGCAAATGAACACCGCCTGCCCAGTCCTGGGCCGCCCCTTCGGCGTGAAAGTCATTTCGAACCGCTGTCCAGGAGCTGCCTGCACGAACCGCCAGTTGTCAGGTTGGTAGACGCCTTGCGTGAACTGGCCGGTCACGGTGAGGGTCTGGTCATTGAGATACGACGAGGCGATGGCGTGCGGCAGCCGGCCGTTGTTGACGAAGACGATCGTCACCGGCTTGCCCTCTTCCAGGATGATCGTGCTGGGCGTGAAGGACCACTCCGTCACCGCGATCTGGATCCGCGGTCCGGAGCCCACGGGCCCCTGCGCCCCGGTGCTCCCCACCAGGATTAATGGCACCAACGCTACGAGAGTCGCCCACGCCACCACGCGCATTCTCTCACCACCCCTTTCAGGAATCTCAGTGCCTCGACGCCGGGAATGCACGCCTTTCGTACCACCACTCCGTCACAATCCGGTCACAGGAGCCGGTCGCAGTCTCTCCGTGCTCCTGAAGCGTTCCGCGCGCCATTTCCCATGGTACGCTATCTCAAGCGTCAGAGAAGGACGGCAAGCGATGGCACGGAGTGAAGAGGTCGAGGTCTACGGCCGGCGTTTCACCTTCCGGTTCTTCCCTCGCCCCGACCTGCGGCGGGTTGAGGTGCAGATTCTGGAGGGATGGGGTTCGGCCGCGCGGCCCTACGTGCGCGCCCCGGTGCGAGGACGTGATGAAGGGGAGGCCCGGGACCGCGCCGCAGAAGTCCTGCGGAATCACGCGGGGCTCGATCGCTACCTGGGACTCGTCCGCCAGGTGGCTCTCAGTCTGGCTCCACATACACGGGTGGAGGTGGAGGAGGACGCTCGCCAGATTCGCGTGGACATCACGGGTTCACGAAGGTTGAGGTTCCCCCTGACCCTCGTGCGCGAGGATGCCCTGGACCCGGAGCGGACAGATGAGGAACTCCTGACCTTCATCCGCGCACACCTGGAAACGTACCTGGAAGGCCACAAACCATGACCGCCGGCCGTCCCCTGGCTCACCTGTCCCTGGCAGTGCTGCTCCTCCTGGTCGCGTCGGGGTGTCTGGGGTCGTTTGCCCCACCGCCCATTCGCCCCGGCATGGTGCGCGAGCAGACAGTCACCATCCTGGTCGAAGGCACACCCGGCCTGGCCTTTACAGGGAGCTACGGGACGCCCAGCGCGACATCCTCGGCACAGGGCACGGTCCCGTCCAGGTACACGGTCAAGACCGCGGTCGCGGTAGCGGCGACGTTCACGAAGTCCGGCGAGGAGGGCGACCTGGTGGTCCGCATCCTGGTGGAGGACCGGGAGGTCCTACGGCGCGCCACCACCGCGCCGTATGGTACCATCACCGTCGTTCACCGAGTCCTGCAGTAGACCAGCATTCCGTTTGCCAGGGACCGCACGCCTGGCCGTCAAATTCCGCAGGGAGTCGTACCACGGAGGGGAACCGATGCTCACCCGAACAGAACGCGCCTGCCTGGTGATCGTGGACATCTCGGGCTACACCGGCTACTTGGCCGGCAGCGAGCTCGATCATGCCCAGGACGTGCTCGCCGACCTGCTGGAGGTGGTGGTCGGCGGGTTGGCCCCGGTCCTGCGCCTGGCCAAGCTGGAAGGCGATGCCGTGTTCACTTACGCCCCAGAACCGGAAGTGGACGGCTCGATGCTCCTAGACATCTTGGAGAACTGCTACTTCGCCTTCCGGCGTCGCATCCAGTCCATCCGCCGGGCCACAACCTGCCCGTGTAACGCCTGCGTCCTCATCCCCAACCTCAACCTGAAGTTCTGCGTGCACGACGGGACGTTCGTGCGGCAACGCATCGCCGGGTCCGAGGAACTCGCCGGCCGGGACGTCATCCTGGTCCACCGGCTGCTCAAGAATTCCGTGACCGAGACACTCGGCCTGCATGGGTACGGGCTCTTGACGCGCGCCAGCGTTGAGGCGATGAAACTGGATCCGTCCGCTCTGGGCATGCGCGAGCACCGGGAGAACTATGAGCACCTGGGTGAGGTGTTGGGGTACATCCACAACCTGGAGCGGCGCTGGACGCAGGTACAGGCGGTCCACCGCGTCTTCCTCACCCGGGAGGACGCCGACATGACGGTCGACTTCTTCTTCCCAGCTGCTCCACCGCTGGTGTGGGAGTTCCTGACCGCCCCCGACCGGTATCAGCAGTGGGCGCCGGATATTCGGCGGCGCGAGGAGAACACGGCCGGCCGTCGCGGCATTGGGACCATGACGCACTGCGTCCACGGCCAGGGCGCTCACATGGAGGAGATTCTGGACTGGCGGCCCTTCGACTACTTCACCTACCTCATCAAGGACCCGGAGATGGGGGTGATCAAGGTCACAGCGGAATTCGCCCCATCAGACGGCGGGACTCAGCTCCGGTACAGTTCGCGGATGGAGAACCCCGAAGTGCGGGCGATGCTGGACAATCCTGAGCAACGGCCGATGGTGGAGCAGCAGGGAAAAGAACACGCCCACTTCCTCCAGGAGATCTTCGCGCACCTGCGTGAGGTGCTCGCGCAGCAGATGGCTGCTCGCAGGGACGATCTGGCGGCCACAGAGGAGGCCCGTCGAGAACTGCAGGCTGCCGCCGCACGCTACTGGGAGGAGCGTCGGGCGGCCGGTCAGGTGGTCCCGGCGGACGCCTCCACGTCCTGAGCGCGCACCATGCGCTCCGACTTCCCCGCCTTTGCCTCGATGATCACGGTGAGGACGTTGTAGTGGGGCACGATCCGGCGGATCATTCCCTCTTCGGGGGGATTCGTCAGGACACGCACCCGCTGGCCCACCGCCAGCGGCCGGTTCATGCGGTCATGCACCACGGCTGCCATCCTTCGCATCGTCCTTCCCGTCGCCCCCGCGCTTTTTCAAGGGGGCAGCCGCTCGATCACGGCGGCAATCCCCTGCCCCACGCCGATGCACATCGTCGCCAGCCCGTACCGTCCATCGCGTCGTTCGAGTTCGTACAGCAAGGTCGTCAGGATGCGCGCGCCGCTGCAGCCGATCGGGTGCCCGAGGGCGATCGCACCACCGTTAGGGTTTAGACGGTCCATCGGAATCCCAAGGTCGCGCACGCAGGCCAGCACCTGCGCGGCGAAGGCCTCATTGAGTTCGATGACGTCCATGTCCTCGATCGACAACTTCGTGCGCTGCAGCACCTTCCGCGTGGCCGGGATGGGCCCCAGCCCCATGCAGGAGGGATCGACGCCCGCCACCGCCGAAGCGACGATTCGCGCCCGCGGCCTCGCCCCTCGGGCTTCCGCCGCCTCACGGGACATCAGGAGCAGGCCGGCCGCTCCGTCGTTGATCCCCGAGGAGTTCCCGGCCGTCACCGTGCCGCCCTTCCTGAATGCGGGGCTGAGATGGGCGAGCCCGTCCCTGGTGGTCTCCGGCCGCGGATGTTCGTCGGTATCCACGATGATGGGATCGCCTCTCTGCTGCAAGACCACCACCGGCACGATCTCGTCCTTGAAGCGCCCCTCCGCCACCGCCCGGGCCGTGCGCTGCTGGCTTTCCAGCGCAAAGGCGTCCTGCTCCTCACGCGCGATCCCGTAGCGCTCCGCCACGATCTCGGCGGTCTCGCCCATCTTGTAGGGAGGGTAGGCCTCGGCGAGGCGCGGGTTGACGAACCGCCAGCCGATCGTCGTGTCGAACATCTCCTGCGTGCCCCTCGGAAACGCCTGGGCCGGTTTCGCCATCGCGTACGGGGCGCGCGTCATTGACTCCACCCCTCCTGCGATGAAGACCTCCCCCTCCCCCGCCCTGATGGCGTGTCCGGCGGTCACCACGGCCTGCAGCCCTGAACCGCAGAGGCGGTTCACCGTCTGCCCTGCCACGCTCACAGGAAGTCCCGCCAGGAGCAGGGCCATCCGGGCCACGTTGCGGTTATCCTCGCCCGCCTGGTTGCCGCAGCCGAAAATGACGTCCTCGATCGAGCCGGGATCCAGGTTGTTCCGCCGGACCAGTTCCTGGATGACCAGCGCCGCCAGGTCGTCGGGCCGGACGTCCTTGAGCGCGCCGCCGTATCGTCCGACCGGCGTGCGCACGGCATCGATGATCACGGGTTCAGGCATGATCGCTCCCGTCGCTGTGCGTGCCGCTGGATGTCACGAACCCGCGTCCAGCCTCACGCCCCGTCCACCCCGCCGCCACCATCTTGCGCAGGAACGGCGCGGGGCGATACCGGTCTTCCCCCGACTCCCGTTGCAGTCCTTCGATCACCGCCAGGATCGTCTGGAGTCCGATCTCATCGGCCAGCGCGAGGGGACCGCGGGGGTAGTTGGCGCCCAGGCGCAGGGCGGTGTCAATATCCTCCGGGCGGGCCACGCCTTCCGCGAGCGCGAACGCAGCCTCATTCACTATCATAGCGAAGATGCGCGGAAAGACGCCACCGGCGCCATCGCGCACGAGCGACGTCTCCTTGCCCAAATCCTCCAGAGCCGCCACCGCGATTGCGCACGCCTCCGTGCTCGACCGCAGGCCGGTGAGCACTTCGACGAGACGGCGTTCACCCCACGGCGGGAGCGTGGCAAACCCCACCACGGCATCCGGGAACCTGGACGCCGCGGCGATCTCCGTGACCGGGGCCGAAAGCGCCAGGGTCAGACGCACCGCATCAGGTCTGATCCGGGAATCCAGCTCCTTCCACAGGCGGGCTTTCGCCTCCACATCGAGCAGCAGGTCCACCAGCAGATCCACCTCGCCCGGGTCTGTATCAGGTGGACCCATCTGCGTCACCCACCCCGCCGTCCGCGCGCTGGCCATCAGATCCTCGGCCAGAGGCCCTGACCCCACAATCGCGACGCGCGCGGGAGCTCGCGTAGCCGGTGCGGCGGGCGGCGCGGCGGGAGCGGCCTCCACGCGCCCGCCCTTGTCATATACATAGAACCCGCGCCCCGACTTACGCCCCAGGAGTCCGGCCTGGATCATCTGCTCCTGGAGCGGATGCGGGCGGTAGCGTGGCTCCTGAAAGAACGCATCGTAGATAGATCGTGTCACGGCCAGGTTGACATCCAGACCGATCAGATCGAGCAACTCAAACGGCCCCATGCGGAAGCCGCCGGCGAGCCGCATGATCCGGTCGATCTCCTCGACAGAGGCAACCCCCTCCGCCAGCAGGCGCAGCGCCTCTATGTAGTAGGGCCGGGCGATGCGGTTGACGATGAACCCGGGTGTGTCCCGCGCCACGACTGGCGTCTTCCCCAGCGCCCGCGCCAGGGCCGTCGCTTCGGTGAGGACCTCGGGCGCGGTCCGGCGGCCGGGGACGACCTCCACGAGCGGCATCACCGGCGCCGGGTTGAAGAAGTGCATGCCCACGACACGCTCGGGCCGGCCCGTGCCACCGGCCAGCGCCGTGATGGACAGCGACGAGGTATTGGAAGCGAAGATGGCGTCGGGTCGGGCGATCCGATCGATCGCCGCGAAGAGGGTGCGCTTGAGGTCGAGGTCCTCAGGAGCCGCCTCAATGATCAGGTCGGCGTCGTTGAGATCCTCAAGCCGCGTCGTGAGCGCGAGGCGACCCAGGGCCTCTTCGCTTTTGGCAGGGGTCAGCCGCCGCCGCTGGACCCGGCGCTCCACATCTGCGCGGATCCGATCGCGGGCCCGGGTCAAGATCTCCTCACCGACGTCGTAGAGGATCGTCGAGAACCCCTGCAGGATCGCCGCTTCGGCGATCCCGCCTCCCATCGTCCCTGCGCCGACGACGCCGATACGGTGAATGGGCAACGTCCGTCAGGTCCCGGTGAAGTTCGGCTTGCGCTTCTCGAGGAACGCGGCCACCCCCTCGCGGTGATCCGCGGTGTGCCCCGCGATCTCCTGAAGGTAGGCCTCATAGGCAAGGACCTGCTCCAGCGCCGCCGCGGAGGCAAACCGCAGGCCGCGCTTGATGAGCCCATAACCTTTTGTGGGTCCAGCGGCCAGCCGCCGGGCCAGGTCGAGCGTGGCGGTCAAGAGATCGTCGTGAGGGACGACGCGGTTCACCAGACCGAGCCGCAGGGCTTCCTGCGCATCGACCGGCTCGGCGAGATAGGCGAGCTCGAAGGCCTTTCCCAATCCGACGAGCCGCGGCAGGAAGTACGTACCCCCCGAGTCAGGGACCAGTCCCACGCGCGCAAAGACCTCGATGAACGAGGCGCGGTCGGACGCGACCCGCAGATCGCAGGCCAGCGCCAGGTTGCAACCCGCTCCCGCAGCTACGCCGTTCACCGCCGCGATCACCGGCTTGTTCATCGTGTGGAGGCGGAGGATGATCGGGTTGTAGCGGCGGCGCAGCGAGTCCCCGTAGGAGACCTCCCCTCCCGCCGCCCGCTCTCGCAGGTCCTGCCCTGAGCAGAATGCCCGGCCCGCTCCCGTGATCACCAGGCATCGCACCTCAGCTGCCCGCTCGGCGTGTTTCACCGCATCATGAAACTCGGCCGTGAGCTGCTCGTTGAACGCGTTGAGGACGCCGGGACGGTTGAGGATGAGGACGGCGACGCCGTCCTTCTGATCGATCCGCACGGTTTCAAACGACGGGAACTCGGTCACCGGGTTCTCACCTCCCCTCGAAGCGCGGAGGGCGTTTGGCGAGGAAGGCCCGGATGCCCTCCTTGCGGTCCTCGGTGGCAAAGAGCAGGTAGAAGCACTTCCGCTCGAATTCCAGGCCACCCTCAAGGTGAGTGTCGTAGGCTTTGAGGACAGCCTCCTTCGCCAGCCGGACGGCCACGGGAGCCTTTGCGGCGATCTCCTTCGCCAGGCTGCGAGATTCGTCCAGCACCAACTCGTCGGGGACGACGCGCGTCACCAGCCCCGCGGTCTCGGCCTCTCGGGCCGTCATCTGACGGCCGGTCAGGACCAGCTCCATCGCCCTGTATTTCCCGACCGCCCGCGTGAGCCGCTGCGTACCTCCGGCTCCGGGAATCAGCCCCAGGTTGATCTCCGGCTGACCGAAGCGGGCGGACTCGCCCGCCACGATGAGGTCGCAGAGCATGGCCAGTTCATTCCCCCCACCAAGCGCAAACCCGGTCACCGCCGCGATGATGGGCTTGGTCACCCTGCGCATCCGCTCCCACTGCTGGAAGCGATAGCCCTGCAGCATCTCCACCGCGGAGGCCTCGGCGATCTCCCGGATATCCGCGCCCGCCGCAAAGGCCCGAGGACCGCCCGTCAGGATGATGCACCGAACCCCATCATCCCGGTCGGCCTCCTCCAGGGCCGCCACCAGTTCATCCATGAGTGCCTGGTTGAGAGCGTTGAGCACATCGGGACGGTGCAGCTGCACGAGGGCGACCGACTCCTCGCGGGTGACCACCAGGTGCTTGGGGGACATCGGTAGTCTCCTTTCGTCTAAGTCGACGGCGGGTCGCGCCGCTCGAGCGGGCGGCCGCAACGGCCGCAGAAACCGAACTCCTCCGGGAGGTGGGCCGCGCCACAGTGCGGACAGCGCCGTGTGGCGGGACCCCAGGCAAACTCCGTGCTGCGTCCCTCGGCCAGTCGCCGCCGGATCTCGTCAACATCGACCGTCCGCTTCTCGTGGAACGCCTCCAGACCCTCCTGCGTCTCAGGCGATCCGGCGTGCAGGGTGAGCCAGTCGCGGGCGTGACCGATGGTCAGATGCCAGGAGAGATCGCGCCAGAAGTTCAGCTGCTGCTTGGTGTAGCGAGTCACCTCGGGGAGTTTGTGAATGAGTTTCTCCACGAGGCGCCCCACCGCCGCATCGAGCTCCGCGCGTGGCACGACTGCATTGACCAGTCCCCAGGCAAGCGCCTGCTGCGCGGTGACGTCCTCACAGAGGAAGAGGATCTCGCGCGCCCGGCGATCGCCCACGATCAGCGGCAGCCACTGGGTCGCGCCCGCCGCGGGCACGCTGCCCCGCGCGGGACCGACGTGACGGATGATGATGTCATCGGCCGCGATCGCCAGATCGCAGGCCAGGTTGAACTCGTTGCCGCCGCCGACGACCATCCCGTTGAGTCGAGCGACCGTGGGCTTCCCGATGTTGCGCAGCCGCTCGTTGGCCTCAATGAACGCCCCCATCCACTTCCAGTAGTCCCGGGGGCGGCGCACGAACTGCCGCTGCTCTCCCAGGTCAGCGCCGGTAGAGAAGGCCCGATCCCCCGCGCCCGTCAGCACGAGGACGGCCACACCGTCGTCCCAGGAGGTGTCCTGAAACGCCGCGCCCATCTCGACCAGCGTCGGAAAATCGAGCGCGTTCAGGACCTCCGGGCGGTTGATGGTGACGCGGGCGTAGCCATCCCGCTTCTCGTACAGGATGCGCTGAAACCCGAATGCCTCAGGCGGCCGGGCGTGCGGGTACACGGGACCTCCCTGGGAGAACCTGCCGGTCGCGTTGATGGTTTCGGCGCCCCCCGCGGCCTGCTCTACCGCTGGACGATGATCGACTCGAAGCCGATGGCCCGTAGGCGCTCCGCCATCCGTTCCGCATTCGCGCGGTCAGCAAAGGCCCCGACGTAGACCTTGAAGAGCTCTTCCGCGGGCAGAATGTACGCGTCAAACCCCGCCCCCTGCAGCTGGTCAACACGCGCCTGCGCATTCTCTCGACTTAGAAACGCGCCGGCCTGCACGCGGAAGAGACCTCCCGCTGCGGGAGGCACCACAGCGGGGCGGGGCGCGGGCCGGGGAGTCACCCTTGCGGCAGATACCGGGGCTTTGGTGGGAGCCGGCGCGGGGACAACGGTCGGCGGAAGAGGCGGAGGAGTACTCGCCGGGGAGGGGAGAGGTGCCACAGTCGGCGGGGCGGACAGCGTCCCCGCCGGGGATGGTTGCCCGCCGGGTTGCTGCGCGGGCGTCGCCGCAGGCTTCAGGAACATCTCCCCCACGACATAGCCCAGCCCCAGCGATACCACAAAGAGTCCGATCAGTGCCACGGTAACGAAGACTGGGCTGGCGCGCACGCGATCCCTCCAACCGAGTGTCCATGACCCTGTTCGGGAAGGTGCGAGGTTTTCCTGCCGTCTACGCCAGCGCGGCTAGATGGCGGCGCACCACCTCGCGCCGCTCCGTCAGGTCGCCCTGCCGCTTGCGCTCCACCTCCACGACCTGCGTGGGGGCACGCCGGAGGAAGTCAGCATTTCCCAGGCGGCTATCGACGCGGGCCAGTTCATCTTCGAGACGCGAGAGTTCCTGCGTCAGACGCCCCCGGATACGCTCGATCTCACCCGCCCCGACAGGAAGGAAAATCTCCACGCCGTCCGCCAGCGTCGCCGCCGCCCGGGCGGGGGGCGACGCATCGGGTGCCAGAAACGTCAGGTCACGCGCTCGGGTCCGTGCCACGACGTACCGGCTCATCGCCTCGAGCACCCTCCGCCCCTCGCCGTCCGGGGCCTGAAGGACGGGCGCGATGGCCGCCTTGGCATCCACACCCAGATCCGCCCGCAACGAGCGGATGGCGTGTATGACGGCGATCAGCCGGTCCACCACGCGCTCGACCTCGTCGTCGATCCAGGCCTCCGGCGACTCCGGCCACGGGCTCACCATGATGCTCTCCCCTGTATGCGGCAGCAGCTGCCACACCTCCTCGGTGATGTGCGGCATGATCGGGTGGAGCAGGCGCATCATACCTTCGAGCACGGTCCACAGCGTCCACTGCGCGTGCCGCCGTGCCCCATCCCCCGGCTGGCCGAACAGGTCCACCTTGGCCAGCTCCACGTACCAGTCGGCGTAGGTCCCCCAGATGAAGTCGTAGAGGATCCGAGCCACCTTGTCGAACTCGAAGTCCTCCAGGTTGCGGGTCACCTCCCGCACAGTGCGCGTATAGCGGCTGAGGATCCAACGATTGATGCTGCTGAGGTCGCGCCCTCCGCGCGCTGGGGGACCGGCGACGCTGGCCGCCTCCCGTGCCGGGTCGAACCCTTCCAGGTTCATCCGCACGAAGCGCGCGATGTTCCAGATCTTGTTGTTGAAGTTCCGGACGTCGTCCAGCATCTTCTCGCCGAAACGCAGGTCCTGCTGGGACTGCGAAGAGCGCAGGATCAGGGCAAAGCGCAGCGCGTCGGCCCCATACCCCCGCTGGTCCATCATCTCCAGCGGGTCTATACCCGTCCCCAGCGACTTGCTCATCCGTTTCCCTTCGAGCGTGAGCACGGTGGAATGGATGTAGACGTCGGTAAAGGGGATCTGCCCCATGAACTCCAGCCCGAACATGATCATCCGCGCCACCCAAAGGAAGATGATACCCCGGTCGGTGATCAGCACGTCCGTCGGAAAGAAGTAGCGCAGATCCGGTGTGTCCTTGGGCCAGCCGAGCGTTGCGAACGGCCAGATCCCGGAACTGAACCACGTGTCCAGAATCTGCTCCTCCTGGCGTAGCGGCGCGTGCCCACACTTCGGGCACCGTTCCGGGTGTTCCCGGGAGGCCACCATCTCCCGACAGGCAGGGCAGTGCCACACGGGGATCTGGTGCCCCCACCACAGGCGCCGAGAGATGTTCCAGTCACGGATGTTTTCCATCCAGTCCAGGTAGACTTTCGTCCACCGCTCGGGATGAAA
Organism: Armatimonadota bacterium; assembly: GCA_031420915.1. GTDB lineage: Bacteria > Sysuimicrobiota > Sysuimicrobiia > Sysuimicrobiales > Humicultoraceae > JANONS01. Next base: position 642 of record JANONS010000422.1, on the reverse strand, counting down.
GCGCACCTTTCCCTCGCGCACCGCTCGGACCGCCGGCTCCGCCAGTTCCCTCATCCGCACGAACCACTGGTCGGTGATATACGGTTCCAGGACGGTCTGGCATCGCTCGCACCGGCCCACCGAGGTCATGTACGGTTCCTCTCGTACGATGAGACCGAGGGTGCTCAGATCGGCAGCCACCACCGGGCGTGCCTCGAACCGGTCCATGCCCGCGTACTTGCCCGTCTCGGCGGTCATCCGGCCGCTCTCGTCCAGGACGATCAGCGTGGGCAGCCCGTGCGCGGCGCCGATCTCGTTGTCGAGCGGGTCATGGCCGGGGGTGATCTTCAGCGCACCGGTGCCGAACTCCGGGTCCACCCGCGCATCGGCGATCACCGGTACGGGCCGGTCCACGATCGGCACGATGACCTGGCGTCCCACGAGATGCCGGTAGCGCGGATCCTCCGGGTGCACGGCCACGGCCACGTCGGCCAGGATCGTCTCCGGGCGCTGCGTGGCGATGACGATCCCCTCCCCCCCATCCGCGCCGGGGTAGCGCACATGGTAGAGGGTGCCCTGGACCTCCTCGTAGTCCACCTCCAGATCGGAGACGCTGGTGAGGTCGTGGGGGCACCAGTTGATCATGCGTTTGCCGTAGTAGAT
>JANONS010000421.1:0-1942 GCA_031420915.1 Armatimonadota bacterium | reverse complement strand
GGGCTCGCGCCGTCAACGGAACGCGCGCAGCATCGGTTCCAGGTCGATGTTCTCCAACTCCTGGGGCCAGACCGGCACCGGCTTGAAGGACTTCCGCTTCCGGGGGTGGCGGTAGACGATCCCCAGCGGCAGCCGGCCCCGCCGCTCGAAGTCATTCAACAGGTCCCAGGCCTTTTGCAGATCGCTGGGGTCGTGATCCTGCGGCACGTGCTCCACGTGCTCCTTGAACCAGTCGTAGGTGTTGAACTTATTGTAGGTGACGCAGGGTGAGAAGTCGTTCACGAAGGCGAACCCCGGGTGCTCCATCGCCTGCACGTAGACATCCGCGGAGTGCTTCGGGTCGCCGGAAAATGACTGCGCGACGAAGGTCGCTCCCGAGGCCATCGCCAGCCGGAGGGGATTGAACGGCGGCGGCGACTCCTCCGACCACTCCTTCTGGTCCTGACCCAATCCGCCCGTGGGAGACTTCTGCCCCGTCGTCAGCCCGTACACCCCGTTGTCCATGACGATGAGGGCAACCTCGGGATCGCGGCGGCAGGTGTGCACGAAGTTCTCTACGCCGATGGCAAAGGTGTCGCCGTCCCCCGCGAGCGCGAGGACCTTGAGCTTCGGGTTCGCCATCTTCACCCCCACCGCGTACGCGAGCGGGCCGCCGTGGGTCCCGTGAAAGGCATTGCCGTTGAGGTAGTTGCGGATCTGCCCGGAACACCCGATGCCACCGATCACGAAGACCTCATGCGGCATCAGCTCCAGCCGGGTCAGCGCCATCTTCACCGCAACCAGCACCGCGAAGTCACCGCAGCCGGGGCACCACTGGATGCGGTGCCGCGGGACGGCATTCTCCTCCCAGATCTTGCTGGATGGCGCGGGGCGGGCGGCCGCTTCCGTGCTCATCGCTCAGTCACCCTCGTGGGCCTCGACCGCCACGGGGACGAACTCGCCCGCTCGGAAGGTTTCCGCTCCATTGCGCAAGATCTCCCGTACGCCGCGGATGATGTCCGAGATGTAGAACACGCGGCCATTGTACTTCAGGATGCGGCGCGTCGGCAGCAGGCACTGTCCCTGGATCAGATCGGCCAGCTGGCCGGTGAAATTTCCCTCGCAGACGATCAGGGTGCTGGCCTGTTCCAGGACGGGCTTCACGAGATCGACGGGGAACGGCCAGAGGTGGGTGATGTGCACCACCGCCGTCGGGAGCCCCTCTGCCCGCAGCCGCTCCCGGGTTTCCAACAGCACAGGTTTGGTCGAGCCCCACCCCACCAGCACCGGCACGCCCCTGGGATCCCCGAAGACCTGAGGCCCCTTCGCATCTTCCCGCAGGTAGGTCTCCATCTTGCGCATGCGCTTTTCCATCATCGCCGTTCGCTTCGGCGGTTCGGTGGTGACGAAGCCCATCTCGTCGTGCTCGGTGCCGCTGACCTTGAAGATTCCTCCAGGCGTCCCGGGAATGTGGCGCGGCGAGATGCCGGAAGGGGTGATCTGATAGCGTTTGTAGCCATCCCGCCGCAGATCATCCTCCGTGAGCAATCCTCCCCGGACGATGGCGGGCTTGAAGTCCTTGAAGAACCGCTCCGGGACGGTCTTCCGAACCTCAGCCAGGGACAGGTCGGTCAGGAAGAAGACCGGGCACTGGTACTTGTCGGTCAGATTGAACGCCTCGAACATCATCGTGTAGCACTCCTCGAGCGTAGAGGGTGCGAGCACGATGCGCGGAAAGTCGCCGTGCCCGGCGCCGAGTGCCATCCGCAGGTCGGCCTGCTCGGTCTTAGTCGGCATCCCTGTGGACGGCCCCGCCCGCTGCGAGTCGACGATGACGATAGGGATCTCCGCCGCTCCGGCGAGCCCGACCTCCTCGACCTTCAGGGAGATGCCCGGTCCTGAACTGCCGACCATCGCCCGGGCGCCCGCCAGGCTCGCGCCCAGGGCTGCGCGGATCGACTCG
>JANONS010000420.1:0-1848 GCA_031420915.1 Armatimonadota bacterium | reverse complement strand
GGCGTTATGGGCGTCTTCCTGGCCGCGGGCGCGGTCATCTCCGCCCTGGGATCGGTCATCTTCCGCTTCGTCCCCTGGATCGGGCTCGCCGTCGGGGTGAGCGTGGCGGCTGTGGGCCTGATGATGTTCTTCCGGCCGTCCTGGAACCCCATGCTGCCCGTGGCGAATCCCGCGGGGGATTTTGTGCGGCCACAAGGCCGGTCCTCATTCGTCGTCTTCGGGGCAGGATACGGGCTGGCGTCCCTGGGGTGTACGCTGCCGATCTTCCTGGTGGTGACAGCCCAGGCTCTGGCGGCGGGCGGATTCGTCCCCGGGCTTGTGATCTTCTTTGCCTACGCACTCGGCATGGGGTCCGTGCTGCTAGCCCTCTCGGTCGCGGCGGGGACGGGCAGCGGACTGCTCGTGCGCTTTCTTCGCCGGTTTGTCCCGTTCGTCCGCTGGGTTGGAGCGGCAGGGATGGTCGCAGCCGGCGGCTATCTCATCTATTATCAACTCACGTTTGCCCGGTTCCTGTTCCGGTCAGGACCATAGACGGATTGTCACACCAGGGATGGTGATCGTGCCATGAGTGTCATGATGACGGCGCCCTTTGTCCTTCCAGACTTCTCGAAGCCCGTGCTACTTGCCAAGTTCTTCCGTGCGCTCGGGGATCCGACGCGCCTCCGGATCCTTGAAGCGGTCATGGACAAGGAACGGAACGTGACCGAACTCGTGAAGATCACCGACGCGCCGCAGGGACGGGTCTCCAGCCACCTGACCTGTCTACGGTGGTGTGGGTACGTGACCGCCCGGCAAGAGGGGCGGAATGTCTTCTATCGTATGACAGATCACCGGGTGCGAGCACTGATCGAGATGGCCTCCGGGCTCGTGGGGGACAACACGGATCGGATCCGCACGTGCACGGTCATTGACCGGTCCACGGCGCGGCGAAGCGGAGCGCGACGAGTGCGGGTACGCCGATGAGAGAGGTGCGGGGAACGATTAACCACGAGCGACTCTTGACGGCGATCCTGTCTGAGTTGGCTCAGAGACATGCTGTGACGCCAGCGGGCCTACGGCGATTGACAGGACTGGGGGACCGCGTCGACGAAGCCTTCGCGGATCTTGTGCGCACTGGTGCCGTTGTCGTGAATAGAGAGGGCGCAATTGTGGCGGCATATCCCCTGTCGGCGGTGCCTACGGGGCACGTAGTCGAGCTGGGCGCTCTGGCGCCGTGGGCGAACTGCGCCATCGACGCGCTGGCGGTGCCGATGATGGTCGGCCGCCGCGGAACCGTCCGCTCCGCCTGTGCGCACTGCGGCTCTCCGGTGGTAGTGGAGGTGGACGGGTCAACGATCCGAGCCGCTCACCCTGCGGAGGCCGTTGTGGCATACGGCCGCCTAGCCGACTGCGGCGACCGGCCCTCGCTGGAGGTCAGCTGCCCGTTCATCAACTTCTTCTGCGGCCGGGAACACGCCGAGGCATGGCAGCGCCCGAAGAGCTGGCAGGGGCGGATCATCCCCCTTCATGAGGCAGCCGCCCTCGCAGTGGATCGGTTCCAGCCGATTATCCAGATCTACCAGCGTCACTTGCCCACACGAGACGTCTTGGGGCAAGGGTAGCCTGCTCGATACGCGTCTCAGGCTTTGACCGCCGCCTTCGCTTCCTTCTTCTCCTTCTGCTCCATGATCGTACTGCTGTGCCCGGGGAAGATGCTGGCCTCGGGGTTGATGTAGCGGGCGGCGTTGTTCACCGCGGTGGCCGCCTCGCCGAACCCGGTGGCGATCAGCTTGAGTTTGCCGGGGTAGGTGACGATGTCGCCGGCCCCGTAAATGCCGGGCCGGTTGGTCTCCATCTTGCTGTTCACGA
>JANONS010000419.1:0-3956 GCA_031420915.1 Armatimonadota bacterium | reverse complement strand
CGCTCTCCCGTTCCTCGTCCTCGTCTCCGCGCGGTCGCCGCCGCGCCCGCGCGATGGCGAACATGATGATGAGCGAGAGGATCAGGATCACCAGCAAGACCATCCCCCACCGCACGCGAAAGGCTACTTCCGGCGAGACATCCACGAGGTCGCGCAGCATGTCGCGGAAGGCCTCTATGGGAGCCGTCTGCCGTATCACCGGATCGCGTCTGGGGAGCCGGCCGATCACCAGGTCCATCAGAAGGAGAATGACGCGCGCGAAGATGCTCATCACGACGAACAGGATGAAAAACGCCACCTCCAGCAGCAGGCCGAGGGGGCGCAGGAATGGGGCGATGTACGGCCAGACGTCCGCGCCCGCGAGTCCCCCGAGCGCTCCGCCCAGGAGGACGATCATCGCCGGCACGGCCAGGGCCAGGACGAGCCAGGGGCGGTTGAGGGCGAGGGCCCTCGGATCCTTGCCCCGGCTCTCCTCCCAGATGCCGAGGAGCCGGGCGCATGCCAGCAGCACGAGGCTCAGGAAGAGGAAACCCAGCAGGTACCCGGTGGCGACCGGCCTCGCAAGCGCGAAGACTCCCGATTCGTGATAGATCGCGAAGAGCAGTACAAAACCAATCGACCACACCACGCCCCGTCGGAAGGCCCTCTCCGCCGCAAAGTAGGAGAACTCCCGTCCCCCCAGGACCATCCCCCGCCACAGGAGGAGCGGCGCCGCAATCGCCCCCGCGACCGCGGGAGGGATCTTCGGGAGGGCACCATGCGCGGCCAGCAGCAGCGCCCAGATCCATCCGGGGTGCCAGAGGGGTGTTGCGCGGTAGTGGCTCGCCCAAACAGCCCAGAGGCCCAGGACGACGCTCAGGGCGAGCACTCCCAGCCGGATGCGCAGCAGAGGCCAGCGTTCGATGGTCGGCGCGCTCGCCAGCAGGTACCCGCCCACGAGCAGCCCGGCCACCGGCGCCGCCGTGAGGATGCGGCTGCCATCGGTATAGAAGACGCCCGAGAGCAGCAACACCCAGGGGAAGACCCAGGCACATTCAGCCGCGGGCAGCAGGAGCGGCAACCAGCGACGGAGCGAGGTGAAGCTCATCCATCGCACGCCATCCCACCTCCCCTCTGACCGTAAAGACGGGCACCTCCAGATCCGGCGGCTGCGCCCGATCGCCGACCAGCACGAGCACCGCCCCATGCCCCGCCTCCTGTAGCCTCATCAGAGCAGCCCGCAGCGCGTCATCCACCACCGCCGTGATAATGATGACCGTCGTCCCCCTCGGCAATTCGGGCGAGGCCAACTGGAGCAGGTCCCCCGCCGGCATCACGGGCGTGGGGTAGATCTTCGCCAGCGCCTCGAGGATCGCGGCCAGATGGGTGGGGCTCAGCGCGGGCGGCATCCCGATCCAGCGCAGGCCTTCGGGCAGAAAGCCATTGGCGTAGAGGCCCACCGGGTGACCCTGCTCGTGCGCCCAGTAGGCGACCGAGGCAGCCACCATCAGGTTGAGCTCCAGCAGCGGCCGGACGAAGCCGCGGTACTCCGCATACTCCCCCAGCGTGTCGATGTTCACCATCAGGGCCAGGCGATGGGTGAGGGTGGATTCATAGAGGCGGGACTGCATCGCCCCCAGCCGCGCCGTCGCCTTCCAGTGCACCCGCCGCAGCGGGTCGGTCGGCAGGTACTCGCGCGTGCCCACGGTCCGCGTGGGATCCTCAAACAACATGCGCGGCGTCCGGGCATCGCCCAGCGGATGCAGCGGAGGCAGGCCGAGCGCCTCCAGGGGAACGACCTTGGGGTAGACGATCAGGTGATCGGTGAGCTCGAGGTCCTTCCCGCGAATCGTGAACCCGAAGAGGTCGCTCGAACGGATGCGGACCGGACCGAACGGGAAGAACCCCCGCGCCGTGCACCGCAGCCGGAAGCGGCGGCGGACGCGCTCATACCAGCGCGTGGAGAAGAGGTTCACCAGATGCTGCCGCCGCTGGCGCAGGCTGGGGATGACGCGCGCGTCTATCGGCTCCAGTTCCTCGGGGAGTTCGTCCACCGCTTCCAGCCACGCGAGCGGCAGGATTTTGCGATTGGTCACCTCGACCACCAGCGTGATTTCCTCGCCGTAGAAGGCGCGCCGCGGCCAGAACACGCGCCGGTACTCGACACCCCACAGGCAAAACCGGTCCCACAGGTAGGAGACGGCCGCGCCGAGCAGGAGCACCTGCCCGAAGAGAAACACCAGGGGCTGACGGGCCACCAGTCCGATGAGGGAGAGCAGGACGGCGATCACCAGCCATCCCTGCGTGAACATTAAACGCCCGGCCGCCTCCCCGGCGGCCTGCCATCGCGGGCTTCCTGTTCCACCGGCACCGGCACCGCCCGGAGGATCTCCTCCGCGATCTCCCCGGCGCTCCGCTCGCGCAGCCGCGCCTGGGTGGACAGGATCATCCGGTGGGGCATGACGACAGGGGCGAGCGCCTTCACATCATCGGGCAGGACAAACGTCCGCCCCCGGATCGCCGCCAGCGCCTGGCTGGTGCGGTGGAGCGCCAGACTGCCGCGAGGACTCAGCCCCAGTTCGATCTCGGCATGATGGCGGGTTTCTTGGGCGATGGCGATGATGTAGGCTTCGAGCGCCGGGCTGACCAGCACCTGGCGGGCCTGCCTCGCACCGTCAAGGAGTTCTTCGACCGAGGCAGCGGGTCCCAGCGTGTCCAGCGGGTCGCCCGCGCCGAAGCGTCGCAGGATCTCGCGCTCCCCGTCCGCATCCGGATAGCCGATGGCCAGACGCATCAGGAAACGGTCGAGCTGGGCCTCCGGCAGCGGAAAGGTCCCCGCGAGTTCGATCGGGTTCTGGGTGGCCAGGACCAGAAAGGGCCGGGGAAGCGGAAAGGTGGTCCCCTCCACCGTGACCTGCCGCTCCTGCATCGCCTCCAGCAGGGCCGCCTGCGTCCGCGGCGTGGCGCGGTTGATCTCATCAGCGAGAATGATCTGCGCGAAGACCGGCCCCGCGCGAAACTCGAAGTCCTGCGTCCGCTGATTGAAGAAATTGAGCCCGGTGATGTCGGAGGGGAGCAGGTCCGGGGTGCACTGGATCCGGCGGAAGGTGCAGCTGATAGAGCGCGCGAGCGTCTTGGCCAGCATCGTCTTGCCGATGCCGGGCACATCCTCGATCAGAATGTGCCCCTCGCACAGCAGCGCGACGAGGGCGAGATCGATGACGTCGCCCTTGGCGACGACCACCCGCTCCACGGTAGCGCGGACCCGCGCCGCCAGCGCGGCTACCGTTTCCACAGTCATGCTGCCGACGCGATCCGCTCCATGTTCCTACTCGATTATCGCCAACGCCATCACGCGATCCTGATCCACATACGTTCCCACCTCCAGATGCTGTCCATTCCCCAGGAACTCCACCTGGACGGTGCCGGCCTCCCCCGCGATCCGGCGCACCCGGAACCGACCGAGGGCATCGAACCCCAGCCCGTGCGCTTTGGCGGCCGCCTCCTTTGCGCACCAGGCGCGGTGCACCCACGTTTGCGCATTCCCGCCGGGCCGGGCAATGGCCGCCCGCTCCTCCTGATCGAACGCCAGGTCAAGCCCCTCCGCCCCGCGTTCACCCACGCGCACGACATCCACGCCCACGCCCTGCGCGTCGGCAACGACGGCGATCGCCTCCTCGTCAAGATGCGAGATCGAAATCGCAAGCGGCACGTCCGCCGGCGCGACAACGATCGGCGCCCCTCCGGGACGATTGGCGATCGTCACTTCAAGCGGATGCAGAACACGCCCGTGCTGACGGCGGAGCCAGTCGCGGATGGCATCATTCGCGGCAATCCTCCCCAGCAGCCAGTCGAGTCGTGGACGCTGCTGGTATCTGACCCACTCCTCTCCCGCGAGATACATGCGCGCGATCCGGTCCAGGTCCACCTCCCCAAGGAGATGCCGCACGATGCGAAAGCAGCTTGCGCGCGAGCCT
>JANONS010000418.1:0-1535 GCA_031420915.1 Armatimonadota bacterium | reverse complement strand
GGACGGTGTCTGGCGAATCGTCAAGCGCACCGCTGTCTATGAAAAGGACCGCATGGAGCCGGTAGATCCGCGCGGCGTTTCCAAGGACTTCTTTGTCGATATGGATCTGTCGGTATTTCCCGCATCAGCCAAGTTCCTTTGCTACTTCCTTGCGCGCAATGGACATTCGCCTTCGACTGACATCATCTCTGTCTACAGTGATGAGGAACGCGCGCTCAGGGAGGCGGGTAAGGTGTGGCTAGAAAGTGCCTAGCACAGTGGTCGCCCTCCTAACGTGACGCCCGGACGGAAGACTGCTTCAAAACCGAACCTGGGTGCGAGGCGGTGTCGTTACGGGCAAGTTGCTAGTTGATCTGAAAGGGTGAAAGTGACGTATAATTATCGGCAGCACCCGCCGCCGCACCGCTACGCGGTGTGGTTCCCTCGCTTCGCTCGGCGCGGGTGAGCCGGGCCGTTAGCGCGCCCCGTTTCGATGCCCAGATTCCTGGGTCCGCTATGCAATCATCATGCAGAAGGGCGTGCGCCTCGAGTTCCCGAGTCCCTGTGGCCCCAGCGTAGGAACTCGGTCCGGACCGAGTTCGTCTCAGAACAGGCACGCGCGATCAAAAGACACTTGACAAGTTTTCGCATGAGATCTGAGAGTCCGAGAGGCGTCGCTCCTGGATGGGTACCTACACGCGCTATGATCGCTGAGCGCAGCTTTCGGACGACAGGTGGAGGGTGGAGAGAGTCCGGGCGGCTGGCACCGCATCGGGGCGTTCCTGAGCGATTCGAAAACGCCATGATATACCTAGGCTATGGATGCGAAAATTCTCTCCTTTGTGGTTCAGCTCTCCAACCACGAGCTACTCGCGCGGGTGAAGCACCTCGCCGAGCGCGAGCGTGAGGCGACAGCATCCCTAATCGCTCACCTCGCGGAGCTGGACCAGCGGCGCCTGTACCTCGCCGAAGGCTATTCCTCGCTGTTCACGTATTGCACGCACACGCTCCGCCTCTCCGAGCACGCTGCCTACGGGCGCATCGAGGCCGCCCGGATGGTCCGGAGGTTCCCAGTCCTTCTCGAGAGGCTCGAGGAGGGATCGGTGAACCTGACGACGGTGGGGCTCCTGGCTGCACATCTGACGCACGAGAACCACCGGGAATTGCTTGACATGGCCCGGCACAGGAGCAAGCGCCAGGTCGAGGAGCTCGTGGCGGGGCTGCGCCCCCAGCCGCCTGTCCCGGCCTCCGTCCGAAGACTTCCGACCGCGCGGCCCACCGCTGCGTCGCCCCCGGCCCAGCACGATGGTGAGGCCAGCCCTCAGCCGACCGGTGACGGCCAGGGCGTTGCCTCCCCAGGCCTGCCTGCTCCAACCCTCACGCCCCGAGCGCGTCCCGCCGTCGTCGCCCCGCTGGCGCCTCAGCGCTACAAGGTGCAGTTCACGGCGAGCGCCGACACGGTCGAGAAGCTCCGGCTCGCGCAGGCCCTCCTGCGCCATCAGATTCCGGACGGGGATCCGGCGGCGATCTTCGATCGGGCGCTGACGGCGCTCTTG
>JANONS010000417.1:0-1868 GCA_031420915.1 Armatimonadota bacterium | reverse complement strand
CGTCCTGGCCCACGTCTCTGACCTCGCAGGGATCGGCGGCGTCCTGCGGCCCGGGATCGTCCACCGTCTCGACAAGGACACCTCGGGTCTGATCGTGATCGCCAAGCGCGAGCACGTCCTGCGCGCCCTGCAGAGCGCGATACAGGCGCGCACGGTCACGAGGGCGTATCTGGCGCTCGTGCACGGGCGGCTGGCATCCGGCGAAGGGACGATCGAGGCGCCGATCGGCCGCCACCCTCGCCACCGCCAGCGGATGGCGGTCGTCCCGACCGGGCGTCCAGCGGCGACCCGCTACCGGGTGCGCGAGCGATTCCCTGCGGCGACGCTCGTCGAGGCGTCACTTCTTACCGGTCGCACCCACCAGATCCGCGTGCACTTCGCGCACATCGGCCATCCGGTGGTGGGCGATCCGGTGTACGGCCGCGGGCGGGAACAGTGGGGGATGACGCGACAGGCGCTCCACGCCTACCGGCTCGCCTTCACTCACCCGCGGACGGGGGAACCGGTGGAGGTGGAGGTGCCCGTCCCTCAGGACATGGCGGCGGTGGTGGAGGGGCTCCGCGTTGCGGCGCTCACACGCCCGTGAAACGTATGCCGATGGCCTTGCGCCGGTACCGCTGGTTCAGGCCGATGATCAGCGCGGCCAGCCGCTCCAGTGTGGCCGCCTGGCCCAGGTCCCCGACGTCCAGCCCGCGCGCCCCCAGCAGTTCGGCCAGGCCAATCACGTCGGCCTTGGCCTGGGGATCGTCCCCACAGATAGGCAGATCTCCGTCCAGCGGTTCTCCCACCCGTTTCAGTTGGGTGAAGGAGACGGTCTGGAAGGCCGCGACCACCCGTGAATTGGGGAGCAGGGCCTGAGCCTGAGCGGCGGCGGATCCAGCCTTCACGATTTCAAGCTGCGGGGGCGCATGTTGCCTGAGCGGCACCGTCGTATCCACCACTACTTTCCCGCGCACCGCCTCCCGGATCTCTCCGAGAATCGCGCCCTGCGCGTCAAACGGAATCGTCAACACCACGATCTCCGCGGCCTCTGCGGCCTCCCGGTTGCTCATGCTGGATATGTCGGCTGCTTCGACGATCCGCTTCGCCCGCCGTTCTGCCGCCCGGGCCTTGTCCACATCACGCGAACCGATGAGGATCTGCCGTCCGGCCAGCGCCCAGCGGAGGGCCAGACCGAAACCCTGCCGGCCGGTTCCCCCGATGATCGCTATCGGTCCCATGCCGCAGATCCCTTCGCCGTCTCCTCCGGCACACGGGGTTCTACCAGCACCGTGCGCTCCTCTCGATAGGTCACCATTCCCGGCCTCGCTCCTTTCGGCTTGCGCACGTGCCGCCGGGCCGTCACATCGACCGCCACTTTCGCCGCCCCGCGCCCCTGACTGAAATAGGCCGCGACGGATGCGGCCGCCTCCACGGCGGCGGGTGTGGGGGTGCGCCCGCCGGTCTTGAGAATGACGTGCGCTCCCGGCAGGCCCCGTGTGTGCAGCCACAGATCGTCGGGGGCGGCGAGCGTGAAGGTGACGTGGTCGTTTTCCCGGTTGCTGCGCCCCACCAGAATGCGGGACCCATCCGGCGCGGTGAAGGTGCGCGGCACCGCTGCGGCGCCCGGCCTCTTCGGCCGACTTGGCCTCGGTGTGCGCGGCGCCCGGCCGCCCCGTTCCGCGGCCAGACCGGTCTCCGCGAGTTCCTGCATCACTGCCCGGACCTCCTCCGGCGAGGCGGCCTGCGCTGCGAAGAGTCCCACGTGATCGAGATAGGCCCGCTCCTCCTGCAGCGTCCGCAGGCGCGCCGGCAGGGCGCGGAGCGCGGCGGCCGCCTTGGTGTGCCGCCGGAAGAACGCCTGGGCGTTCGCGATGGGGGAGCGGCGG
>JANONS010000416.1:0-1519 GCA_031420915.1 Armatimonadota bacterium | reverse complement strand
GGCAGCCCTCGACGCATTTTCGATAGCCGCGGCAGCGGCTTTGATCGACCAGCACGATCCCGTCTTCCGGCCGCTTGTAGATCGCGTTGCGCGGGCAGGACGCGAGGCACGCCGGATAGGTGCAGTGGTTGCAGATGCGCGCCAGATAGAAGAACCATGTCCGGTGCTCGGGCAGCCGCTCGCCGGTCTTGTGGTACCGGCCGGGCCCGGTCGGGTACGCCGTGGACGTATCCTCGTAGATGTTGGGCGCCCGCCACTCTTCATCGGTGGGCAGGTAGCCCAACGCCTCTTCGCCCGGAGGGGCGGCCTCGAAGACGGTCTTCCCACGGTAGGCACCGTACGGCGCCGCCGCCCCATTGCGCTCCGCCACCTGCCACTGCTGGCCACCGGGATCGGCCTGCTCGAGGAGTTCTAGCGTCTTCACGTCCCAGCACTGCGGGTAGCCACCGTAGGGTTTGGTCTCGACGTTGTTCCACCACATGTACTCCTGACCGCGGGAAAACGTCCAGGTACTCTTGCAGGCCATGGTGCAGGTCTGGCACGCGATGCACCGGTTGATGTTAAAGACGGCCGCGAACTGCCGGCTGGAGTGGCGTTCCTGGAACCGGTAGGCCATCTTCCGGCCCAGCTGCCAGTTGTGGACCTCAGGCATCCGGCTCGCCTCCCTCGGGTCGCGCCGCCTCGCTCACCCTCCAGACGCCCCAGGTCGCGGCGACATCAGCGATGAGCGCTCGGACCGCATCTTCCCCGCGCTGCTGGTAGATCATGTGGAGTGCCTGGTAGAAGGGGTTGCGGAACAGGGCCAGCAGTCGTATCTCGTCCCACCCCTCGCGCAGGTACTCTTCCACCAGGCACCGCGCCATCTCGGCCGCGGCGTCGGGACCACCGTCGACGGCGACGCCGACCGGCGCCAGGGGATCGTCGGGCTCAAAGGGCTTCGTCGCCACCGTCATCCCTTCTTGACCTTCACCAGCGTCCCGGCCAGGTACCGCTTCATGAACGCCCGCTCGCGGCCCGGCGTGTTGCCAGTACGGGCCGGCTCCCAGACTCCTCGGCCACCCAGGCCGCCGTCTTCGGCTTTGGTGATCTTCACCAGCGTTTCTTTCGGGACGGTGTTCACGGCGTGGTTGTCGGCCTCGCCGCCGAAGATGAACGCCATCGAGCCTTTGGACTTGTGGAACAGGGTGTCCGTCTGGTGCATCGGCATGTGCCAGTTCCGGGTGATCGACTGCTGGCTGCCGTAGCGGAAGTTGGCCTGATAGCCGGTGTCCGCCGACTGCGCCAGCCCATCGCGCCGCGTTTCGTGGGCTTTGACGGACTTCTCGGTCGCGATGAAAGGCGCGTGCTTCATCATGACGATGCTGTACGGATAGGCCGGGTTGTATTTCACGCGCACCATGCACCGTGACACCCGGTAGAAGGGGTCGTTGGGCTTCCAGCCGATGTAGGGTCGGTCGGCCGCGTAGGCATCCACGTACACATAGTCGCCGTCGTTGATCCCCAGGTCGCGCGCCGCCTG
>JANONS010000415.1:0-1956 GCA_031420915.1 Armatimonadota bacterium | reverse complement strand
CGCCGCCGCTCGCCCGCAGGATCATGCGTACGCTCTCGCGCCGCCTGCGCGACGCGGAGCGGACGCTCACGGCGTAGAGCGATCTGAGCTCTTCTGTGCCAGTGCGGCGAGCACGCGAGGCGGGGTGATCGGCAGGTCGGTCACATACACCCCTGTGGCATCCGCCAGCGCGCTCGCCACTGCCGCCGCCCCGGCGATCACCGGCGGTTCCCCGACGCCCTTCGCGCCGAACGGCCCCTCGGCCGACGCCACCTCGACCATCTCGGCCTGAAGCGGCGCCACCGTCGAGGCCTTCGGGAGCACGTAGTCGGCGAAGGTGCTGCTGAGAAGGGTACCGGACCCGTCGTAGATCATCCCCTCGAAGAGCGCCCACCCCGTGGCCTGCGCCGCGCCGCCGAAGATCTGCCCCTCGACCGCCGCGGGGTTGATCGCGAAACCGACGTCCTGCACCACCACCTGCTGCTCGATGCGGACCTCGCCCGTCTCCCGGTCCACCGACACCTTCACCAGGTGGCCCGCAAACCCCGGCGATTGCTTCGGGGCGGCTACCGACCCCCGGCCAAACACGGGGGGATACTTCGCGCCGAAGCTCATCGACTTCTCCGCGATCTCATCCAGCCCGATCCCACGCGCCGGCGCTCCGCTTACCTCTACCTGGCCGTCGGCGATCTCCAGATCGTCCTCTCTCGCTTCCAACTCCTTTGCGGCGATCGCGAGGATCTGCCGGCGCGCGTCCTCGGCGGCCAGACGCACGGCGGCGCCCACCGTGTAGAGCGTCTTGCTGCCGGCGGCCATCCCGGCGTATGGCGCCTGATCCGTATCGGCGCCCACGACGCGGATGCGGTCCGCTGGAACCCCCAGCACCTCCGCGGCGATCTGCGTCATGCCGGTGAACGTCCCCGTCAGATCGACCGCGCCCACTACGACGTGGAAGGTCCCATCGGGATTCGCCCGCACGCAGGCGCTGGCCGATTCAACGCCGCCGGGCCATCCCCCCACGGCGACGCCCACCCCGTCGCCGGGCCGCCGGCTCTTCCAGAGCGGATGGTCGCGCATTCGCTCGAGCACCGCACGCAGCCCCATCCGCTGCCACGGCCGCCCATTGGGCATCGGGTCCTTCTCGGCAGAGGCATTCTGCAGCCGCAGGGCGATGGCGTCGCGGCCTAGCGCCCGCGCTAGCCGGTCCATCGTCACCTCGATGGCGAACGTGGCCTGTGGCGCGCCGGGAGCGCGATAGGCGCCGATCGGCGGTTTGTGGGTCATAACTTCGATGCCTTCGATGAACAGGTGCGGCACCTTGTAGTAGCCACCCAGCAGGATTCCCGCGATGGACGCAGTCTCCCCCGGCTGCGCGCCGCAGTCAAAGATGAGGCGGGCGGACAATGCGGTCAGCGTCCCGTCCTGCCGGGCGCCGAGGCGGACAGCGATCCGCGAGGCGGGCGCCACGTTGGCCACCAGGAAGTCCTCCCGGCGCGGCAGGACTAGGCGCACGGGGCGCCGCACCTTCAGAGCCAGGGCGGCCGTCAGCCCCTGCGTGAACAGGATCTTGCTGCCGAACCCGCCGCCGATCGCCATCGGTACCACGCGCACCTGCTGTGCCGAGAGACCGAGCAGGTCGCACACCGCCGCGCGGACATAGAAGATGCCCTGGGTGGCGGTGTACAGGACGACGCCGCCGGTTGCGGGGTCGGGGACCGCGACCGTGGCCTGCGGCTCCAGGTAGCCCTGGTAGACACGCGAGGTGGTGTATGTGTCCTCCACCACCATATCCGCCTCGCCGAAGCCCTGCTTGATATCCCCCCGCGTGAACCGAACGACGTTCGCCGCATTGCGCGGCTTCTTCCCCCGGGCCTTTTCGACCGTGACCGACGCGTGCCCCCCGGCCTGGCCCTCCCCGCCGTCGCCGTCCGGCTGGACGAGCGGCGCGTCTGACCGCATCGCCTCCTCCGGATCGAG
>JANONS010000414.1:0-2109 GCA_031420915.1 Armatimonadota bacterium | reverse complement strand
GTGCGTCCGGGCGAGGTGGGTGAAGAGTGCATGGTACCTGGCATCACCCGTGCCGAGCAAGACGAACTGCACGCCACGCGCGAGGAGCGGCGGCAGCACGGCGGCCACCAGGTCGCATCCCTTCTGATCCGTCAGGCGGCTGACCATTCCCAGCAGCGGCGCGTACGGCAGCGGCTCCAGCCCCCCTTCCCGCTGCAACGCGCGCTTGCAGATCCGCTTGCCATCCAGATCATCGGGACCGTATCGGGCGGGCACGTAGGTATCTACGCGCGGATCCCACTGCGAGTAGTCCACCCCGTTGAGGACGCCGAAGAGATCGCGACGGCGGGCGATCAGTACCTGCTCCAGCCCGGCCCCGAACTCCGGCGTCTGGATCTCCCGCGCGTAGGTCTCGCTGACCGTGCTGAGGACGTCCGCATAGACCAGGCCCGCCTTCAGACAGCTGACCTTGCCCCAGAACTCCAGGCCGCCGGGGGTGAAGTACTCCTGGTGCAGCCCGAGCCCCGCGAACCCCTCCGCCGGGAAGAGTCCCTGCATCGCGATGTTGTGGACCGTGAGCAAGGTGGGCCAGGAGGGCTGCCCCCCGCGGTCCCGCTGATGCAGGTAGGCCGGAATCAGCCCGGTGTGCCAGTCGTTGCAGTGCAGGAGGTCTGGCGAGAAGACCTGCGTCGCGACCGCCACGGTGGCCTGGCTGAAGAAAGCGAAACGCTGGAGGTTGTCCGCGTAGTCGTGGCCCCTCTCACCGTAGAGCCCCTCGCGGTTGTAGAAGCTGGGGCAGTCGACGAAGTACACGGGGAGACCCGTCGCAGACTCCCCCTGCAGCACCGCGCCGTCCACCGCCGCGCTGCCGCCCACATGGATGCGCAGGGGAAAGAGAGGGCTAAGGCCCTCCGGGGAGATGGCCCGGTAGCGGGGCAGCACGAGCCGCACGTCGTGACCGAGGTCCCGCAACGCGGCGGGGAGCGCCCCCGCCACATCGGCCAGACCCCCTGTCTTGACGAACGGGACGGCTTCTGAAACGCAGTAGAGGACCTTCACCAGCGCCCCTCTTATAACATGGGTCCCTGGGTGCGTCAATTAGACCAGGACAGGAACACGGCCTCACCTGCGCTTCATAGCGGGACAGCCGTCCCGGCCGTCTTTCGAACGTATCGCTTCGTTCGCCAAACGAGACCACCAAGAAACCACACAGCGGAGAAGTACAAGAACCGCGGACGAAACCCCGTCGCCTCCATGAGCCTGAGGAAGCATTTATCAGCGTCATGCTGCGTGAGCGGCAGCCCGTCCGGGACGAACTGGTACAAGGCGTCGTGTACGAGCGACGCATGGTACGTCTTTGGCCTTCCCGTACGGGAGTCAACAACACCGTCAGGTGTTCCGATGAGAATGTCGAAGAAGCAGAACTTCGGCGAGCAGCCGTTCCAAGCGTAGCCCCGCGTCACGGTGATTCGACCTCCACGCTCAAGGAGCAGCCGGACCACGCCCGTTTTGTCCTTGAACGCGTAGTCCTGCTTGATGTCGAGCGGAGACTCCCAGGAGAAGTTCTCCTCGAGCCGATACAGCCACCTGACGCTGTTTTCACAGAACACTGACGACATCCCCCTTCGGCTGCACGTGGTGTTCGGTGCGATCTAGGATGCGAACATCCCCGACCAGGGCCAGCATCAGGTCGTTGACGTTGGTGAGCGTCGGGCCGGTGATGAGCAGGTCGCCCAGCGCCGCGAAGAAGGGGTAGGCGTCGTTGCGATCCAGGTGGTCGCGGGGATCCAGGCCGAGCCTGCGGGCCCGCGCGATAGTGGTCCCGTCTGCGACGGCGCCCGCGGCGTCGGTCGGCCCATCCGTGCCATCGGTTCCCGCCGAGAGAATCAGGGTGTGCGGCAGACCGTCGATTTCGAGCGCGGCCCCCAGCGCCACCTCCTGATTGCGTCCCCCTTTGCCGCCGCCGCGCACCGTGACCGTGGGCTCTCCTCCCTGAAGGAGACAGACGGGCAGCGGCCCGTATCGTCCCTCATGTGCCGCGCGCGCCCGCCGCCCGAGCGCGGCGCCCACCTCTCGCGCCTCCCCCTCGACCGCCGTGGACAGCACCGCAGTGGTAAAGCCCTCTCCCCG
>JANONS010000413.1:0-1930 GCA_031420915.1 Armatimonadota bacterium | reverse complement strand
CGTCCGCCGGCTGATGGCCCGCACCGAGGTCGTGGAGCAGGCCGACCTGACGGCTGCGTATCCCCAGGGGATTCCGACAATCCTTGAGGTGCGCGAGGCGACGGGCCGGGTCCACTCCGCGCGGATGGATTTCCCACCGGGGCACAGCCGGAACCCGCTCAGCGACGCGCAGGTGGACGAGAAGTTCACCCGGCTGGCTGAGCCGGTCCTGCGCGGCGGCACTGGGAAGGCGCTGCGAGCGCTGCAGACGCTGGAGACCTGCGACGATCTGCGGAAGCTGACGCCCCTGCTGGTGGGCGGCCCGCGCTAGCCGCGATCACCGCGTGGGAACGTGGGAACGAGGAGGACGCTCGACGCCTAGAGAACTCGATGACGTACCCAGAGGTGGGGGTGAGGCGATGAAACGCACGATTGGTGTATTGATCGCGGTGGTGCTCCTGACCGGGCTCAGCCCGACGCTGGCCGGACCGGCCTATCCCAACAAAGCCTTCGATCTCATTGCGCCGGCGGGTGCCGGCGGCGGATGGGACACCACTGCGCGCATGACCGCGCGGGCCCTCGGTGAGGAGAAGCTCGTCACGGTCCCGATCTCGGTGATCAACATGGCCGGCGGCAGCGGCGCCGTCGGGATCGCGCACATGATCACGCGCCGGAAGGGCGATGTTCACGTGATCGCGGTCATGGGATCGGCGCTCACGGGAACGCTGGCGCGCCGCGCGGTTCCGTATAGCTTCAGCGACGTCACCCCGATCGCGGCCATTACCGGCGACTACAACATCATCGCGGTCCGCAAGGACTCAACCTTCAATAACCTTCGAACCCTGATCGAAGTCTTCCGCAAAGACCCGGGGGCCATCACCGTCGGAGGCGGATCGGCCCCGGGAAGCCTGGACCACCTCTCGTTCGCGGTGATGGCCAAGCAGCAGGGCGTGGACGCGACAAAGGTCCGGTACGTGCCGTTCGGCGACGGTGCGTCGGCGATGGCCTCGATCCTCGGTGGCACAACCACCGTGCTCTCGACCAGCCTGTCCGAGACGCTCGGCAACATCGAGGCGGGGCAGATCCGCGTCCTGGCGATCCTGGCACCCGAGCGGCTGGGTGGCAACCTGAGGAACATCCCGACCGCGCGCGAGCAGGGCATCGACTTCATCTTCCTCAACTGGCGGGGCTTCTACATGCCGCCCGACACGCCGGCAGACGTCGTGAAGTTCTGGGAAGAGACGATCGAGAAGATGGTCAAGAGCAAGGCGTGGGCAAAGATCCTGGATGAGACGCGGTGGTCGCCCTTCGTGCTCACGGGCGATCGGCTGCGGAGATTCCTGGACGGGGACCTGTCGGCGACGCAGACAACACTGAGAGAACTCGGGTTCATCCGCTAGCCGCGCGGCGCGTGGCGTGACCGCCGCCCCCGTGGCGACAGGCCGGGGCGCACAGTGACCACTGACCGGTTCGCGGCAATCGTCATCTTTGTGATCGCCGTGCTCTATGTCCGCGAGGCGCGGACCTTTCACGGCCTGACCGTCGCCGACGTCGTGGGGCCATAGGCCTACCCGATCATGATCGGGGGGCTGATGGCCCTTCTCGCGGTCGTTCAGTTCGTCCGGGCGAGTCCAGCGGCGGCCGGCGAACCGTTCTGGACGCGGCACGGCCGCGCGGTGCTGCTCATCGCTTCGCTCTTCGCCTACATCCTGCTGCTCGAGCCCCTCGGATTTCTCGTCTCCACCTTTGGGTACCTGACCTTATCCCATCTGTGGCTGGGGGAGCGCCGCTGGTATCGCGCGGCCGGGATCGGCCTGGGCATCACCGTGGGGCTGTGGTTCCTGTTCGACCGCACGCTCGACCTCCGCCTGCCGATCGGCCTCTTCGGACTGCCGCGATGAGCGAGATCTTCCAGAACCTGGCATTCGGGTTCGGGGTCGCGCTCCAGCCG
>JANONS010000412.1:0-2513 GCA_031420915.1 Armatimonadota bacterium | reverse complement strand
AGATCGAAAACTCGGGATCCTCCTCCTGGTGCGTGTCCTGCGTGTAGAAGACGCGGATATCCTGTGCGCGCGCCAGGCCGAGCAGCCGCCGGATGGCCGGGATGGTCGCGGCGGCGGCCTCGACGACCAGTGCCCCTCCCGGTTTTACAAAATCGTTCTGCATGTCGACGACGATGAGCGCTGTGGAGGGGTGATCGACGGGGACCGCCCGCTCGACCGTGTAGGGGGGGACCTCGAGCGTGACCGGGGTGACCACCATCAGATCCCGTTCAGGCGGGCGCCTGCCGCACCGCCGGGCGCAGGGCTGCCACGGCCACCCAGATCACGATCAGATCGATGACGGTCTCCAGCGCGACGCCGCCCGCCACGACCGGAAGCGGCAGGAGGGGGAGGCGGGCGACGACAAAAACGATGACGTTCAGGACGTGGCCGACGATGATCGCGAAGGCGGCCACCCACTGGTTCTTGCGCGCGAGGACCCCGGCCGTGAACCCCATGATGGCGTGCGGGATGATCGCCCCCAGTTCGTAGGGGCGGCCACCCGCGGGGCCGAGGAGGGCGTTTGCCGCCGTGCCGATCAGGCCGACGAGCGCACCCGCCTGTGGGCCCAACAGGATCCCGGCGACGACCACGACGACCATGTTGATGGCGATGACGCCCTGGCCGCGCAACATCGGATTGGGCAGGAGCGGCGTCAGGTAGATGCCGATGACGACGTACAGCGCGGCCAGCACCGCGGCGTACGCGATCTGGCGAGTGGACATGCTCCGACCCCCTTCTCGTCCGCCTTGTTGACGTACTGTGGGCGCTTCCGCCTCATTCTAGGGTTGGGGCGCAAGAGGGTCAATGCAGACGGGCAGAGCTTGTGGATGTTCCGTGATTTTGTCCTCCCTAAGGTTTCAGTGAAAATGTCCTCCCCCCACCCAGCCGAATACGGGGAGGATGATGACCTTGACGCACCGCGCACAGCAGCAACTGACCGTCCTGAACGCCCTGGAGCGGGGTGAGCTCTTCATGGCCCAGGCCGCGGACCTCCTGGGCTTGTCCGTCCGGCAGGTCCGCCGCCTGCGGACAGCCTACCGCCGGCGCGGGGCACACGCCCTCGTCCACGGCAACCGCGGCCGCCCGTCGCCCCGGCGCGTCGATGCGGCCATCCGGGACCGGGTGATCGCCCTCGCCCGCACGACCTACGCGGAGGTCAACCACAAGCACTTCACCGAGCTCCTGGCGGAGCGGGAAGGTCTCAGCCTGTCACATCCCACCGTCCACCGCATCCTGCGCGGAGCCGGAGTGCGCAGCCCCCGGCGCCGACGGCCGCCCCGGCACCGGCAGCGCCGGGAGCGCATGCCGCAGCCAGGCTTGCTGGTGCAGGTCGACGGGAGTGATCACGCCTGGCTCGACCAGCGTGGCCCGCGTCTCACGCTCATCGCTGCCATCGACGACGCGACCGGAGAAGTCCCTGCCGCCACGTTTCGGGACGAGGAAGATGCGCACGGCTACTTCCTGGTCTTCCACACCCTCACCCAAACCAAGGGCATCCCCGTCGCCGTGTACAGCGATCGCCACGGCATCTTTCAGCGCTTGCCGAAGCAGCCACTCACCCTCGCCGAGCAACTGGTCGGGACACCCGCGCGGACTCAGGTCGGGCGCGCCCTGCACGAACTGAGCATCCGCTGGATTCCCGCCCGCAGCCCGCAGGCCAAAGGCCGCATCGAGCGGCTCTTTGGGACCTTCCAGGATCGCCTGCGTAGCGAGCTGCGTCTCGCCGGCGTGCGCGATCGGGCAGGGGCCAATGCCTTTCTGGCGGAGTTCCTCCCGCGCTTCAATGCGCGCTTCGCCCAGCGGCCCGTGCAGACCGCTTCGGCGTACCGGCCCTGGCCCGCGGCGCTCGATCCCCACACCATCTTCTGCTTCAAGTACGAGCGCATCGTCAGCAACGACAACACCGTCACGCTCGGCCCGCATTGCCTGCAGATCCCCGAGGGACCGGGCGGGCGCAGTTACGCCAAAGCCACCGTGGAAGTCCACGAGCGCCTCGATGGGACGGTCACGGTCTGCTATCAGCAGCGCTGCCTCACCAGTCAGACGGTCACCGCACCACCGACCCGCGTGCCAGCGCGGGAGCATCGGCGACCACGAGTGACCTCGTCGTCCGGTGGAACACCTGCGTCGAGGGGGAGTAGGCCGATCCCCGCCGCGTCTCGCACACCGCGTCCTGGGGCCACTGAGAAGACAACATCCACGAGGAACGGCACGGGTCGGACGCAACGCACCCAACCATGGAAACCAGCACCCGACCACCCGTGGAGGCATATGCGCGTGGGAAGGAGAACCCCAAGGCCTCTAGTCCCTGGAGGACACAATCACTGAACGCTTAAGCGGACAGAATCACTGATCTCCGACAGGAACTGAACCGATCTGTGTTAATGGTCTGTGATTCTGTCACCCCTTAACCGGTCTGTGAAAATGTCACCCTGCCCTGCGGGATGAATCTACAGGCGCATGGACAGGGA
>JANONS010000411.1:0-3821 GCA_031420915.1 Armatimonadota bacterium | reverse complement strand
ACCAGCCGCAGCCAGTCGTCGGTGGAGATGCTGATGAACCCGCTACTGATCTCGATGATGTCGAACCCCAGCCGCTTGCACTCCTCGATGTACCGGTGCACGGCCTCGGCGCCCTGCGTCAGGACGTACTCCACGAAGCCGCCGGTGGAGACGAGCACATTGCGCGCGTGGCAGAGGTCGATGAGATCCCGCACCGCCTGCGGGGGCATGAGGGCGAACGATCCGCCGGCGAACTTGAGGCTGTCCACGTACGCGCCCATCGTCTCCAGGACATCTGCCAGGTAGCGTGTCCCCATCGGGGTGTAGTAGGGGCCGCGAATTTCGGTCACCCCTCGCGTGCGCGGCTTGGAAGGCCGCTCGTTCACCTTCAGGAATGCAAACGCCCGATCGATCTTCGGGACGATCGCCGTCGGGGTAACCGCCTTCGGGGCGACCGTTTTCAGGGTGATCTCGCGGGACCGACGCCTGGCCATGACGACTCCTCCTTGTTCTTTCCGGCGTGCCGTTGCCGGGGCATCTCTCTCTGCTGAACCTACGACCGGGCTGAAGTCCGCACGTTCGCCAGCAGACGCGTGAGATCGCTCACCTGGATCGACTCGAGGTTGTTGACCGCGTCAGCGATCTCGCGGCGGAGGGCCGATTCGGCATGCGGGGCACTCAGCCGCTCGAACTTCTCAACCACTGTCTCCCACCGCATGGGGCGGGTGTGGAAACCTTCGTATTCCTCTTTCTCCTGCACCACCGTCCGGCCATCCCGCAGCGTGATGCGGATCCGGCACGGCATCTGACCGGGAAACTGCCGGCTGTATGATTCCTCAGGACGGACCACGACCTTCCGCAGCAGGGTCTGCACATCCCGACGCTCGATCCGCTCAATCCGGTACTGCTCGGGCATGACCTGGCCGTCCAGGAGGGCGACGGCCACCATGTAGGGCAGGCTGTGGTCCGCTTCTTCTTTGGTCCGGACGATCGTCTTCTCCCCCTCCTCGCCGCCACCGATGATATGGTAGGCGACGTCGAACGTGTAGATCTCGATCTGCACGACCTCCTATTGATGCAGCCGGTGCTCCCGCCGCAGTTCCAGGACGCCTTCCAGTGTCGACTGGGAGTGAACCTCGGCGTTGTACTTCTTCAGGATGGTCCGAGTCACCCGCTCGAGATCCTCTCGCGGCCAGTCGATCTCAAACCGCCCCGCGATCGTCTCCATAAAGCCTTTGTTGCCCTCGAAGACGAGCGGAGGTCCGGTGATCCCCCGCATCGCCAGGTAGGCGGCGTGGGTGCCGCTCTGGGCGGTGTTGGGAGCGGCGAGCCCCTTCCAGTGGGAGAGTGGCCCCGTGCGGGTCACGCGCAGCGCGTTGAATGCCGTGCCGCTGATCGCAATGGCATTGGCGGTTCTCGTCTGGTTGAGTCCCAGCGCCTTGGAAACCCCTGCGGCTACTGCATAAGACCCCTGCGTTGTGTGATCAAATCCCCTGGCCCGCACAGGGGCCACGTCACTCAGCCGGCACTGCACCTGATAGGCTACGGCCAGCGCGGTCAGGAGGTCCCGGCCGCTTCTGCCCGCGTCCTCGGTGGCGGCTAGCACGGCGCCCAGGTTGTCGCTGGGATGGCAGGTTTCGCCGGGAGCGAGGTAACTGTCGTTGAAGTCCAGATAGCGCACGAGCGCGCTATTGTACAGCGCCGCCCGATCAGGCGCGGTCTTCCCGCCTCCGATTTGCGTGCAGCGCGCAGCCCCGCCGAACTCCTGGATGTGCAGGCGCAGCAGCAGGATGGGTTCTCCCTCCAGCGCACCGATCGCGCACCCCAGCGAATCCAGCACGCGGATTTTGAGCTGCTCGCGGGCGGCCGGCGACAGGTCATCATAGGATGCCTGCACGACGAACGCGGCCAGTCGCTCAGCATGTGTCATGTTGTCCTATGGGCTCACCTCGATTGTGGCCACCATACCTGCCTCTTTGTGCCCAGGCACAGTGCAGATCACCTCATAAGACCCGGCCTTAAGTTTCAGCTCGACCATCCTGGTCTCGCCGGGCTTCAGCAGGTGCTTTTCGTGCACTCCGTGTTTCTGCAGAGCCGGGATCGTGAAGTCATGTTCGACCGTCCCACGGTTCATGAGCAGGAACCGCCTGACCCCTGCTTTGGCCTTCAGCGGGCGGGGCTCAAATTCAAACTCCCGCATTACCACTCCTACGACCGGCGGTTGTTTGGTCTCCTCCGTCAGCGGAACCGGCTGTGTTGGCGTGGAAGTGCTCCGTGCTGCGCACCCAACGAGGACAACGACTATCATCACGATCACGAACCGCGATTCCGATCGAAAAGGCAAACGGTGTCTCTTCATTCTCCCCTCTAGTGCATGGGCTTTGCCGACGCTTCCATAGTACGTCTCCCGTCCATCTTACCTGTGTGACGCGTGGCCGGGCGCAGTATCCTCCCAGGCACCCTACATCGCTGCAAGACGCCGTTCCACTCGCTTGAGCAGCACGGCATTTGTGGCCACGATGATTGACGAGGCGGACATCAATAACGCCGACCACTCCGGCCGCAGCATGATGCCGAACCGCGGGAAGAGCACGCCCGCGGCGATGGGGATCGCCAGAACATTGTAGATCGAGGCCCAGAAGAGGTTCTGCCGCATCTTCGTCACCGTGGCCCGCGAGAGGAAGATCGCCCGCAGGACGTCCGCGGGGTCGGAGCGCATCAGCACGACGTCGGCGGTCTCGATGGCCACGTCCGTGCCGGCGCCGATCGCGATGCCGATGTCCGCCTGCGCCAGGGCCGGCGCGTCGTTCACACCGTCCCCGACCATGCCGACGAACTTGCCTTCCTGCTGCAACTGCCGGACGTAGTCCGACTTCTGCTCGGGCAGGACCTCGGCGAAGACCCGTTCGATCCCGAGCCGCCGCGCCACCGCCTCCGCCGTCGGCCGGTTATCGCCGGAGATCATCGCCACTTCGATCCCCGACCGGCTGAGCCCCGCCACCGTCCCTGCCGAAGTCTCGCGCACCGGATCCGCCGCCGCCGCCACTCCGGCCACCCGGCCATCTGCCGCGACGATCATCAGGGTCTTGCCCTCCCCCAGCAGCCGGTCCAGATGTGGCTGCACGGGGGTGAGATCGATGCCCCGGTCGCGCATCAGCCTGGCGGTGCCCACGAGGACGCCTGTTCCACCGACTGTGGCTTGCACGCCGTGCCCGGCCAGGTTTTCAAAGCCTGTGATCTCCGCGTCGAGCGGGATCTGCCTCCGCTCGGCTTCTTCCAGAACCGCCTTGCTGAGGGGATGACCGGAGCGGGCCTCGGCCGCGGCCGCCAGGCGCAGGACTTCCTCGGCACGGAAACCGTTCACCCCTTCCACATCGGTAAGACGGGGCCGTCCCTCGGTCAGCGTCCCGGTCTTGTCCATCACAATGGCCGTGATGCGCGAGAGTCCCTCCAGCGTGGCCGCATTCTTGATCAGGATGTTGTGCCGGGCGCCGATGCCCGTCCCGACCGCCACCGCTGTCGGGGTTGCCAGCCCCAGGGCGTCGGGGCAGGCGATGACGACTGCCGAGATGGCAAACGTCAGCGCCACCAGCAGCGACTCGCGCATCAGGCCGTACCAGATACCGAAGGTGACGATGCCGGCCCCGACGGCGAGAATCACCAGGTACTGAGCCCACCGGTCTGCGATCCGCTGGCCGGGAGCCTTCGAGGATTGGGCCTGCTCCACCAGTTTCACGATCTGCGCCAGGGCGGTCTCATCCCCGACCTTGGTCGCCTTGAACCGGATCGATCCCGACTGGTTGATCGTCCCTCCGATGACCCGGCCCCCGTGACGTTTGGAA
>JANONS010000410.1:0-2032 GCA_031420915.1 Armatimonadota bacterium | reverse complement strand
TGCTGTTGCAGTCGCGTCCGGCGAACACGGTGGTGGCGCTGGTCGCCGACCACGGGATGGAAGGCGTGAACAAGGTCGTCACCATCAACACGGTGCTCCAGCGAGCCGGCCTCCTTGTGCTGGACGACCAGGGACGCGTGGATCTCTCACGGACCAGGGCGGTCTATCCCGCGGTGAACAACGCGTACATCCTCATCAATTCGCAGGATCGCCGGGGAGGGATCGTCAGGCCCGAGGAGCGGGCCGGCGTGATCGCCGTGATTCGCCGCGCGCTCGAAGAGGTGCGCGATGGCGGACGGCAGGTGGTCACGGCCATCTTCGATGCGGAGACTCAGGGTGAGGCACTGGGGATCGGCGGCGAGGCGGGCGGCGATGTCTACCTCGACCTGCTGCCCGGATACGACTTCGACGCCCGGCTGGGCGCGAGCGAGGTGATCGTCCCGCGTGAGCCCTTCGGGACCCATGTCTTCAATCCCCAGCGGATGTCGATGCGCACGATCATGGTGCTGAATGGGCCCGGCGTGGCCGCGGGGCGGCGGCTGGATGAAGTGCGCACGATCGACTTCGCGCCCACGCTCGCCGACCTCGTGGGGATCCCTGCGCCTCGCCATGCGACCGGACGGGTGCTCAGGGAGGTGCTGTCCCGCTAAGCCTGGGACCCTCCAGGTGGCCATCGCTTCCTTTCGTCAAGCAGGACCGAGGCTGGACCCTCGATAAAGAGATAAGGACCAGCCAACACAACGGAAAGGGATCGCCTGTCATGGTTCGCACCTGCTACAGGTGTGGCGAGTCGACTGCCGCGTCACGCTGTGTCCGCTGCCGGAGCCCGCTCCGGTCGTCGCCCACCGTAGTGGTGGTCGTGCCCGCCTACAACGAGGAGGCCACGCTCGCCGAGACCCTGCAGAGCCTCCTGGCTCAGACCCACCCACCCGACCAGATCCTGGTGGTGGACGACTGCTCCACTGACCGCACGGGCGAGGTCGCGGCGGCCGCCGGGGCCACCGTGCTCCGGCCAGTGCAGCGGCTGGGCTCGAAGGCCAGGGCCCAGAACTTCGCGCTGCCCTACGTTCTGGGCGACATCGTGTTGACGGTGGACGCCGATACTACGCTGGCCCCCACTTACATCGAGCGAATCCTGCAGCCGTTCCAGGATCCGCACGTGGCGATCGCCGCCGGCTGCGTGCTGGCGCGGTACACGCGCACGCTGTGGGAGCGCGGGCGGCAGATCGAGTACCTGTTTGGCTTCCACTTCTACCGCGTCGTGCAGAACATGGTGCACGCGCCGGTCGTCTGCAGCGGTTGCTGCGCCGCGTTCCGCGTCCAGGATCTGCGGGAGGCGGGCGGGTTCCCCGAGCGCACGATCGTCGAAGACATGGACCTCTCCTGGACCTTCCAGCGGGCAGGCCGCGTCGCGGTGTACGTGTCCGACGCGGTGGCCTATGCGGCCGACCCCTCGACCTTCCACTTCATGCGGAAGCAGGTGTGGCGGTGGATGTCCGGGTTCTTTCAGAACGTGGCCTTACATGGCCGGCACCTGCCGCGAGACAAGCCCTGGCTGGCGGTGTGGATGTACGCCGCCGTCCTGGAGATCCTCCTCGTCCCGGTGTGGTACGCCACGTGCGTCTGGCTGACCTGGCTTTTCGGCTGGCGTGGCTTCGCCTGGTGGTTTGGCACAGAGTTTGCGTTGATGGCGATCCCTGTCCTCCTCGGCGCCCGGCGCCGCGGCCTCCCCCTGGCGAAGGTCTTCTTCGACATCCCGTCGGTGTTCGTCGTGAAGCTGCTCAACTTCGCGCTTGCCTGGAAGGCGATGATCACGGAGTTGCTCCTGCACCGCCGGCTGGTTGTCTATGAGAAGGGACATTAATCCACTGCGCCGGGCGGCGGGCGGGATCGGTCAGGCGCTCATCGTCGCGGGCCTCCTGGTGCTGGTGGGTCCCCTGGCCTGGCACGCGTACACCAACGTGGCCGCCAGCGACCGCGCCGAGGCCGCCCTGGCCGACTGGAATGTGCCTCCCTCACCCGGGGAGCGCGA
>JANONS010000409.1:0-1721 GCA_031420915.1 Armatimonadota bacterium | reverse complement strand
TGGACCGCAGCGGCACCACCCTCGTGTTCGACGTACCCTTTGAGGCGGTGATGACCCTCCAGCTTGAGGCCCACATCCCGGCAGTCTGTCCACTCTGCCGGGAGGGCGTCCCGCTGACGAAGCCGGGCGCCGGATCCAGATGACGAATGATTTGGAACCGTGAGCCACAAGTCGTTCGTCCTGTTACGCCTCGGCCCCTGGCCGACGCATAATTTGACAGACCCCGCGCACGCTCCATATAATGAGGCAACCTTTGTTCACCCCGCCCACCCGGCGGGGTTTCTCACATCCCCGGGGCGGAGGGGCCGTGGGCCTGCTGGATGATGTCGACGAGATCCTGATCCCGGAATCCGCGCTCCAGTCGCGGGTCCGGGAGCTCGGTCAGGCGATCTCCGGCGACTACGAAGGCAAGGAGCCCCTGCTCGTCGGCATCTTGACGGGCGCATTCCTCTTCCTGGCTGATCTCCTCCGGCACATCACCATCCCCTGCCAAGTCGACTTCATGGCGACCTCCTCCTATGGAGTAGGGACGGAGAGTTCCGGTATTGTTCGGATTTTGAAGGACCTGGACCAGACCATCGAGGGGCGCCACGTGCTGATCGTGGACGACATCATCGACACGGGCCTGACGATGGATTACATGCTCGAGACGCTGAAGGCCCGCTACCCGGCGTCGCTCCGTGTGTGCGCGTTGCTGGACAAGCTGCCGCGGAGGAGGCGGGAGGTCCGGATCGACTATCGGGGCTTCGAGATCCCCGACAAGTTCGTCGTGGGGTACGGCCTCGACTTCGCCGGACGGTATCGCAATGTGCCGTTCGTCTGCGTGTTGAAGCCGCAGATCTACGGGTAGGTGGCGGCGGAGGACGCCGCCGTTGTATGGGTGAAAGGAGGGACGCCATGCCGTTCGTCGGCCGCCAGCGCACCGCCCGACGGGCCTACGGATTCGACGACATCGCCCTTGCCCCGGGGGCGGCCACGATCGACCCGGAGGACGTAGACATCGGGTGGAGCGTTGGTCATCTGCGGTTCGACCTCCCCTTCCTGGCTGCCGCGATGGACAGTGTTGTGGACGCACGCACGGCCATCTTGATGGGTGAACTGGGCGCGGCCGCGGTCCTCAACCTGGAGGGGCTGCAGACGCGGTACGAGGATCCGGAGGAGGTCCTCGAGGCGATTGCGGCGGCGACGTCTGAAGAGGTGGTCACCCGCCTCCAGGAAGTGTACAGGTCCCCCATTCGAGAGGAGCTGGTCGGCACTCGCATCGCCGCGATCAAGAACGGCGGCGCGCCCTGCATCGTTTCCATGACCCCTCAGAAAGCCGATCGCCTGGCGCCCCTCGCGGAGGAGGCCGGTGCGGATGCCGTTCTGATCCAGTCCACGGTCGCCACCGACCGCCACCGCAGCCGTCGAGGAGAGGTGCTCTCCATCCGGGAGATCACCCACCGGCTCGGGATCCCGGTGATGACCGGGAACTGCGCCACGTACGAGGGGGCCCTCGATCTGTTGGAGGCGGGGGCCGCCGCGATCTTCGTGGGGGTGGGGCCCGGAGCGGCGTGCACCAGCCGCCGGGTGCTGGGCATTGGCGTCCCGCAGGCGACCGCGATCATCGATGCGGCGGCCGCGCGCAACGACTACCGGCGGCGCACCGGGAGCTACGTGCCTGTCATCGCCGACGGCGGTATCAGCGTAGGGGGAGAGGCGGTCAAGGCGATCGCGTGCGG
>JANONS010000408.1:0-1858 GCA_031420915.1 Armatimonadota bacterium | reverse complement strand
CCGATCGTCGAGGCGCTGGAACGCCTCGGCCTGCGTTTCGGGGCCGTCCTCGTCACCCGCGCATGGAGCCCCACTGAGGAGGAGGCGGGCGTCGGCATCGACGGGACGACATTGGGAATCCGGCTGGTGGTCGACCGGTTCGGCTCGCCGGACTTCCTTCGCCTCCTCTACCACGAACTGGGCCATGTGACCGATATGCTGGACCCAGCCTTCGGTTACGGTCTGGCCCAGGCCTCCTCCGCCCGGGCCGGGCGCCGCCGGACCGAAGAGCGGTTCAGCATCCTGTGGGACTGCGTGGTTGACGGACGCACGGCTCGGACCGGCGGTCAGCCGCTCGCCCCAAAGCCGGAACGGTGCGCAGAATTCGCGCGGCTCTTCCCCGAGTTCACCCCTGACATTGCGGAGATCGTGGTCGGCCTGCTCTGGGGCGGCGCGCGCCCGACCTATGCGGAGTTGGCGGCCTTCACACGCGATCCCCAGGCGCTGGCCATCTGGTGCGGCCTGCCCTCAGCCGTCGGGGCGGCGTCCGCGCAGTCGGCCGGGCGGGTCGTACCGGTGCCGGGGGCCCCATGTCCCCTGTGCGGATTCCCGACCTTTGCATGGGAGCGTCGGATTCCCGAGGCGGCCGCGGCGCGCATTGCCGCTGACTTTCCTACATGGTCTCCTGCTCGCGGAGCCTGCGAGCGGTGCGTGGAAGGCTACACGGTGATGGCTGACGTGGGAGGTCTCCGATGAACGCCCGGCGTCTCGTGCCCGGGCTGCTGGCCGCCTCACTCATGCTCGGGGTGACCGTGTTCACGGCCATCGGACAAGCGCAACAGCCGCCGATCGTCGTCGCCTTCAGCCCGGCGAAGGTCTCGCTCGATCCCGCAGCCGCCGACGCCATCTTCCGGCAGGCCGCCGCGCGCACGATCCCCCTGGTGCCGCAGAACCTGATCCGGCCCTTCGGCGGCGGCACCGTCAAGGAGGTCCGCATCCGCGCGCTGCACGATGGGAAGATGCTCTACGTCGAGCTGTCGTGGGCCGATGCCGTACAGGACCGGTCGCCCCTACGCCAGACGGCCTTCACGGATGCCGTGGCCCTGCAGTTCCCCATTCGGCCGGGCGGGCCTCCGAGTCCCTTCATGGGCGACAAAGATCGCCCGGTCAACATCTGGCAGTGGAAGGCCTCCTGGCAGGAGGAGATCACGCGGGGCCGCGACCTCCGGGTAGCGTATCCCGGCATGTTCGTGGACTACTACTACGACGTGCACCTGGCGAAGACGGCCAAAGATCGCGAAGGGTTCAACGCCGGTGCGGCCGCAGGGAATCTCCTCTCGCGCCCACGCCGCTCCAGCGCGGTGGAAGACCTGGTGGCGTGGGGATTCGGGACGATCACCTCGCAGCCACGCCAGGACGTGATTGGCTTTGGCGCTTGGAAGGCCGGACGGTGGACGGTCATCATGTCCCGGCCGCTGACCACGCCTGACGAGGCGGACGCCCAGTTCAAACCCGGGGAGAGCACGCTCGTCAACTTCGCCGTCTGGGACGGCCGCCACCGACAGCGCAACGGGCAGAAGAGCGTCACGTTGATGTGGTGGCCGCTGCACCTCAGCCCGGCACGCTAAGCATCACATGACCGACACTCCGGGGGGAAACACGTTCGTCTTCAGCCGGGCGCCCGTGATGCTCTACTGGGAGATCACGCGGGCCTGCGACCTGGCCTGCGCCCACTGCCGGGCCGACGCTATCCGCTCTCGCGACCCTCGGGAGCTGAACGCCTTTGAGGCCGTCGGCTTCCTGCGCTGCATCCTCGACTTCGGCCGGCCGCTGCCTCACGTGGTCGTCACCGGCGGCGATCCCCTCAAGCGCGCGGACC
>JANONS010000407.1:0-2745 GCA_031420915.1 Armatimonadota bacterium | reverse complement strand
GGGAGGGGAGCTGTTTCTAGGCATCCGACCCGAGCACCTCTCCCTGACAGACAGGCCAGGCCCGGCGCATATCGAGTCCGAGGTCTATGCCATCCAGCCTCAGGGGCCTGAATACCTGGTGACGGTCCGGGTGGGCGAGACCATCCTCTCCGTGCGGGTGTTTGCCGATGACCCGCCTCTCCTGAAGGAGCGCACCTGGGTGGCGGTCAACATGGATCGTGTACTCTTCTATCGATCCAGCGGCGAGCTCGCTATGAGCTAGAACGTCGTGGGCTGCCTGGTTTCCGGGCGTCGCGAGGTGCCGGTGTTTTCCGATACATTGCACGAACACGATACCCGCACGATCCGCACGCTGCTGGTCGAGGTGCCTGAGGCAACCCGCCAGATCATCGTCGACCTTGTCTACGGCCCGCGGACGGTGGACGATCTCGCGCTGGGGTTGGCGCTGGTGGAACGGGTGTTAGGGCAGGAGCGCCTCGGCCCCACAGCCGAGGAAGTGCTCGCACGTTTCGCCCCGCTCCGCAATCTGCTGAACATCGCCGTGTTCGATCCCCGCGGAAGATTTCGCGGCCGTTGGGACCACAATCGACCGGACCAGCCGAGCGAGGCGACCATCGCCGAGCAGGGAAGCTCGCCAGGGATGGTCGATGGCCCCATTCCGCCGGGAGCGTGGCGGCTGTGTCTGGAGGTCCACCAGATTCTGACCCCCTGCGAGTACACGTTGCGGGTGCATTGTCTGGATACGCCTGCGCGGCCCGTGGTGGGCCCGCAGTCACTGCGCGCGCGCGCGAGGAGCAGCGAGTGGTTTCGAGGTGACCTGCACTTGCACTCGGAGCACAGCGACGGCAGGAACTCCGTACAGACGATCGCCCAAGCCCTCACCGAGGAGGGGCTGGATTTCTTTGCGCTCACCGACCACAACACCACCACTGGCCTGCGCGATCTGCCGGCGGGTGGCCCAGTGAGCCTCCCGGGCCTCGAGCTAACGACATTTTGGGGTCACGCGACCTGCCTGGGGGTGCCCGAATTTGTCCCCTGGTATGAGGGAGACCGTCTCCGCTCTTTCGGGCAGATCGCAGCCCAGGTGCGCGCGGTGGGCGGGCTCGTGTGCGTCGCACATCCTTTCGCACCCCCTCAGCCTCTCTGCGCGGGATGCCGATGGGAGTTCCCGGGGTTCGAGTGGTCCGACGCCGACCTGCTGGAGATCTGGAACGGCGACTGGGATGAGCACGCGCCGATCAATGCGGCAGCGTTCGAACTATGGGATCGCCTGCTGACCGCTGGTCAGCGCATCTGGGGCGTCGCCGGGTCGGATATGCATGATGTGGACCATCTCCGGTCGAAACGGTACCCGCGCACCCTGGTGAAGACAGCCGGGCGCAGCGCAGGCTCGGTTCTGCAGGGATTGAGGTCGGGCCGGATCGTCGTCTCCTCCGGGCCGACAGTGACGCTCATGGTGGTCGCGAACGACCGGCGGTATGAGATCGGCGACACGGTCCTGGTGACGGTCGAGGGAGAGGTGACTGTCGCAGGATCCGTCGAGGATGCTCCACCGACTGCCCAGGTCCAGCTGGTTGCCGACAGGACGCGCATCCCGTGCGAGGCCCGATGGGAGCATCGACTGCGGCCCGGGCACCGGACCTGGGTGCGCGCCGAAGTCCTCGCGGGCTCAACTGTCCTGGCGGTGACAAACCCCATCTTCATAGAAGTGACTCCCCCGAGGAGAGTGTGATTCGCGACTTGGGAGTGGGCCTTGGGCATGGTGACGAGTGCATGAGCCGGACAGTCTTCATCCTGCCGCATACGCACTGGGACCGGGAATGGTACCTGCCGTTTGAGCGGTTTCGCATGCGACTCGTCCGCACTGTCGATCAGTTGCTGACGATCATGCGAACCGACCCGACGTATGAGCGCTTCACCCTGGACGGTCAGAGCATCATCCTGGACGACTACCTCGCCATCCGGCCTCATCAGGAGCAGGCGCTGCGGGCACTCGTGGCGCAACGACGCCTGGCCGTGGGGCCATGGTACGTCCTGCCCGACGAGTTTCTCGTCAGCGGCGAGGCTCTCATCCGCAACCTCATGATTGGCCGCCACAAGGCCACGCGCTTCGGCCCGCCCGTGGATGTCGGTTACCTCCCGGACAGCTTTGGGCACATCGCGCAGTTGCCGCAGATCCTCCGCGGGTTCGGCATTACCAGCGCGATGCTCTCCCGGGGCGTGGGCGACGAAGGAGAGACCCTGGGCTCGGAGTTCTGGTGGGAGGCGCTGGACGGCAGCCGCGTGCTGCTTGTGCATCAGGTACGCGGGTACTGCAACGGCGCCGCGCTCGGGTACCCCCTTCCAACGGGGGTGTTTGAAGGTCGCGACCCCGACCTCGACCTAGCGGTCGGACGTGTGCGCCGCGAACTCGAGCTCCTCACGCCCTACGCGCGTGCCGGTGTCATCCTGCTCAACAACGGCTGCGACCATCTACCGCCAAGCCCGCACTTGCCGCGCATCATCGACCATCTCCGCCGGGCATTTCCCGAAGTGCAGTGGCGATGGGGCACGCCCGCGGAGGTCGTTGAGGAGATCATCGCCCGCCACCCGACGCTCGGAGCCTGGAAAGGGGAACTCCGCGGCAGCCGGTATGCCCCGCTCATTCCCGGGGTGCTCTCCACACGCATCTACCTGAAACAGGCGAACGAAGAGGCGCAAACCCTGCTGGAACGGTGGGCTGAGCCGGTGGCGACGGCGGCCTGG
>JANONS010000406.1:0-4111 GCA_031420915.1 Armatimonadota bacterium | reverse complement strand
ACCGCCAGCGCGCTCAATATGAACCCGATGATCACACCCGCGAGAAGCATCCGCATCCTGCTGTCCCCTTTCGTCCCCGACCCCTTCACTTTCCCTCTGCTTGCGTCTATTCCCTCTCCCTCTACAATGGAGACGATGGCGCTGATCTTTACGTTCCCCTGCGGCGGGTGCGGTCGCCGCTATAGCGTCTACTATCCCAAGGCGCTCCTCTATGAGTTGAGCGGCGGCGGGACCCGGGAGATGGGCCGCGCGGAGGACGAGGAGGAAGAGCGTTCGGGAGCCATCGTATCTGCCCGCCGGCGCGCCGAGGCCACGGGCAACACCTGGGTCAACGCCGCGGAGGTCCAGGCGATGGTCTGCGCGTGCGGGAAGAAGCTGGACATGAACATCGCCCACCATCCCCGCGTGCCGCAGTCCAAGGGTGTGGGCAAAGGCCGGACGACTGGGTTCATCGAGATGCCTGGCAAGATGGGCAAGGGCACTCCGCACCGCCCCTCCGGCGATTCCTGAGGGGAAATACCGCCCGACCGCGAAACATTTCTCCGAGTACCCCTCACAACTCACCGAGGTGGCCTGATGGCTGAAGGACAGCACGACATGCGCCAGCGGCTCCGGCTTCCCGCCACGTCGTTGAGATGGCGCTGCGATCCCGCGGTCTTTCCCTTCGAGACGACCGCGGAACTTCTGCCGGAAGAGATCATGGTAGGCCAGCAGCGCGCGGTGCGCGCGCTGGACTTCGGCCTGACCGTCCCGCAGGCTGGATACAACATCTTCGTCGCGGGTCCCGTGGGGACCGGCCGGACGACCTACACCCACAAGAAGATCAGAGACCTGGCGGTTACCCGGCCCACACCCCCGGACTGGTGCTACGTCTACAATTTCCAGCAGCCCGACCAGCCGGTCGCCATCAGCCTCCCCTCCGGATCCGGCGCGCGATTCCGGCGGGACGTGGATGAGTTGATCGATGAGTTGAAGGACGGCATCCGCAAGCTGCTGGCCAGCGAAGACTTTGCCGCGAGACGGACGGAGGCGCTGCGGACCTACGAGGGGCGGATCAACGCGATCTGGCAGGAACTGGAGGCGGAGGCCCGGCGCCTGGGGTTCGGCCTCGAGCGGACCCCCGGCGGCATCTTCCCCGTGCCTGCCGGCCCGTCGGGCGAGGCTCTTTCCCCCGACGTGGTGGGGCGGCTGACCGAGCAGCAGCGGGAAGCCCTGCAGGCGCGGGCCCGCGGCCTCCAGGAGAAGATCGGCGAGGCCGTCCGCCAGGTCCGGAACCTGGAACGTCAGGCCCGCGACGAACTGCGCACTCTGGAGCGCGACGCCGTCTCATCGGTGGCCGAGCGATCCATCGAGCCCTTGAAGGAATCCTACGCCGCCAACCCGCGCGTGGTCGACTACCTGAACGGCCTCCACCGTGATGTGATCGACCACCTGGAGGACTTCAAGGAAGAAGAGGAGACCCCTCGCCTGCCGTTCCCACTGCCCGGGATGGGCCGCCGAGGAGACCCCTTCCAGCGCTACCGCGTGAACCTGCTGGTCGACAACAGTGCCACTACCGGGGCTCCGGTGGTCATCGAGACCAACCCCACCTACTACAACCTGATCGGCAAGGTCGAGTACCGGGGCGAGTTCGGCGCGCTCGTGACCGACTTCACGATGATCAAATCGGGGGCGCTGCACCGGGCCAACGGCGGCTACCTGATTCTGCAGTTGAAAGACGTCCTGATGGCGCCGATGAGCTGGGAAGCGCTCAAGCGCGCGTTGAAGAGCCGCGAGGTACGGATCGAAAACATCGGTGAGCAGCTGGGGCTGATCCCCACGGCGACGCTGCGGCCCGAACCCATCCCGCTGAACGTGAAGGTGGTGATCATCGGCTCGACGATGTTTCACCACCTGCTCTACGTGCTGGACGACGACTTCCGCAAACTCTTTAAGATCAAGGCCGATTTCGACGTGGACATGGAGCGGTCGGAGGTCAACCTGGTCCAGTACGCCAGGGCGATCGTCGCGATCTGCAGTCGGGAGGGCCTGCTGCCCTTCCATCGGGACGCGGTGGCGCGCGTGATGGAGTACAGCGCCCGTCTGGCCGAGGATCAGGAGAAGCTGAGCGCGCGGTTCAACGAAGTGATCGAGATCATCTATGAAGGCTCCGCCTGGGCCCAGCGTAACGGCGCGGGTGTCGTCCGCGGCGAGCACGTGCAGCAGGCGCTCGAGGAGAAGGTGTTCCGCAGCAACCGGGTCGAGGAGCGGATCCGGGAGGCGATCCAGCGGGGGCAGTTACTCGTGGACATCGAGGGCAGTAAGGTCGGGCAGGTGAACGGCCTGGCGGTCCACCTGTTGGGCGACTACGCCTTCGGCCGGCCGAACCGCATCACCGCGCGCACCTTCGTCGGCTCCCGCGGCGTCGTGAACATCGAGCGCGAGGCGCAGCTCTCCGGGCGCATCCACACG
Source organism: Armatimonadota bacterium (assembly GCA_031420915.1). Lineage (GTDB taxonomy): Bacteria > Sysuimicrobiota > Sysuimicrobiia > Sysuimicrobiales > Humicultoraceae > JANONS01. Next base: position 1,660 of record JANONS010000406.1, on the reverse strand, counting down.
AAAGGCGTCTTCATCCTGGGGGCCTATCTCGGCGGGAAGTACGCCCAGGACCGACCGCTCAGCCTCAGCGCCTCCCTCACTTTCGAACAATCCTATGACGAGGTGGAGGGCGACTCGGCCTCGTCCACCGAGCTCTACACGCTGCTCAGCGAGCTGGCTCAGGTGCCGATCGATCAGGGCATTGCCGTCACGGGGTCGGTCAATCAGCGCGGTGAGATCCAGCCCATTGGCGGCGTGAACGAGAAGGTCGAGGGGTTCTACTACGTCTGCAAAGCGCTGGGGCTCACCGGCCGGCAGGGGGTCATGATTCCACATCAGAACGTGCGGAACCTGATGTTGCGGGACGAGGTCGCCGAGGCGGTGGCGGGGGGCCGGTTTCACATCTGGGCGGTGCGCAGCGTGGACGAGGGGCTGGAGATTCTGGCGGGTCTTCCTGCGGGTGAACCGGACGCGGAGGGACGCTACCCCGAAGGGACGTTCAACGCACGCGTGGCCAAGCGCCTGGAGGAACTGGCCGAGCGGTTGCGGCGCTTCATCCCGATGCGGGCGCGCGAGGACGCCAGAGATCAGGAGGCAGCGCCGACGCCGGCGGACGTGGACGCGACGCCATCATCGGCGTTCGACGAGGGGACGTGACGTCGTGAACGTCACGGTGATGGGTACCGGCGGGCTCGGTGGCTACTACGGCGGGCTGCTCGCGCAGGCCGGACATCGTGTGTCGTTCATCGCGCGCGGCGCTCACCTGGAAGCCCTCCGCCGCCAGGGAGGCATTCGCCTCAGCACTGTCCATGGGGAGATCTTCGGGCCTGGTGTGGCGACAGACGTACCGGGCGGCGAACCCTCCCCTGATCTGGTGCTCTTCACGGTGAAGTCGTACGATACCGAAGTTGTCGCGCAGATGTTGCGTCTTGCCGTCGGATCGCAGACCGCGATCCTCTCCCTACAGAACGGGGTCGACAACGAGGAGATCCTCGCCCGGGTATTTGGTGCGGATCGGATCCTGGGTGGGCTCGTCTACATCCTTTCGGTCATCGAGGCACCAGGTGTGGTGACGCAGACGGGTGGCCCGCGCATGGTGACGTTTGGCGAATGGAACGGTGGGGTGAGCGAGCGGGTCACGCGCCTGGCGGGGTTGTTCAAGGACGCCGGGTGGCTGGCGACCATTTCGGTCGACATCGCGCGGGAGAAGTGGGTGAAATTCTCCTTCATCTGTGCCCTCGGCGGGATGACCGCGCTGACGCGACTGCCCATCGGCGAGATCCGCGCCTGTGCGCCCACGTGGGCGATGTTTCGCCAGATCGTCGAAGAGGTCGTGGCGGTCGCTCGCGCCCGGGGCGTCACGCTGGGGCCGGAGGTGGTGGATGGACACCTGGCGCTGGCGATGAGGCTGGAGCCGGACGGGACCTCCTCCCTGCACTACGACCTCACGCACGGCAAGCGCCTGGAGACCGAGGCCCTGCACGGGACGGTGGTTCGCTACGGACGCGAGGCCGGTGTGCCGACACCGGCGTGCGCGGCGGTGTACGCGGCGCTGCTGCCGCACGATCTTCGCGTGCGGGCCGGTGCCCCATCGTGAAGTAGGCCAGGAACGGTCAGACGGACGTATGGCCGCGCACCCACCCTCGACGAGGATCCCCGAGGCGGTTTCCGTGCAGCCGGC
>JANONS010000405.1:0-3759 GCA_031420915.1 Armatimonadota bacterium | reverse complement strand
CAACGCCGCGCGCCGGGCGGCGATAGATTTTGGCCGGGCGGCCGTTGTTGTCGAGGATTACCCCGACTATCCGAAGGGACCATGCGTGCTGGTTCTGGAGGAGGATGGGGAGGGTCGGCCGATTCACGTAGTCTGGGGCATCCCGGCGGGTCAGGGTTCGCCCGCTATCTTGATAACTGGGTACAGACCCGACCCCGAGAAGTGGGACGAGACGTGGCAAAGGAGGCGGACATGAGTGGCAGGTCGACTAAGAGACTAGTGCGCGAGGGAGAATTCGTCGCCGAGGTGGATGTTGAGCTCGTGGAAGCTGAGGGAGCTTGGACGCCGTATCTGTCTTTGGAAGATGCGTACAAGTTGGACGATGTGCGAGACGCGCTGCGGGCGGGGGACATCGTGCGGGCGTCCAAGCTGGCCGACCGCGTCTACCGTCTCACGCCCGTTCAAGGCTGAGGCAGCGGGTCAAGGAGCTCGAATTGGAGGGCTTGATTGGAAGATTCGGTCCGTGAGCCACAACAACCGGAAGAAGGCCTTTGAGGTCAAGACCTCGACGAGGAGTTTTGTATTCCCTTATGTCAAGGTCGGTCCCCAGCCGAAGCCGGAGGATCCCATTGTCCGGGTCTCCGTAGATAAGGAGCTGGGTCGAGAAGGATTCACCTACGTTCTTGCATCTGGACAAGAGGGTACCGTTCATATCGAGCAGGTGCTTGAGTACAATCAGGATCCGGGCCACTTACGGGATCTACTCCTCTACAAACTAACCATTGAGGCCCAAAAGCGCGTGAACAAGAGCGCTTTGTCAAGACGAGAGATTATTCGAAGAATGGGTACTTCTGCGACCCAGTTCTATCGGATTCTGGATCAGACCAATTATCGGAAATCAGTCGACCAGCTGCTATTTCTCCTTCGCGTTCTCGATTGCGAAGTCGATCTCGTGGTGCGAGCCAAGACTGCCTGATCGAGAATAGGCCGTACGTATGTTCCAACCAGCAATTCCAGCAATCTCAGTGTGTCCCAGCGTGGCGAGTCTACGCCGCATAGCAGTAAGATGAGCATTGAACGTGAGGATGAAACAGGAGGGGGGGCGATGTACCAAACCAACATGTATGAAGGTATGCTCGCGGAAACGGTCACCATTCATAGCACGAACGGGGATGTCATTAACGCTTACTTCGCTCGGCCCCTGGGCGCTGGGCCCTTCCCTGGCATGGTCGTGATCCACCATGCACCGGGCTGGGATGAATGGTACCGCGAGGCCACCCGCAAGTTCGCCCACCATGGCTATGCCGTGGTCTCTCCCAACCTCTACTACCGCGAAGGCCACGGGACGCCTGAGGATGTGGCGGCCAAAGTGCGGGCGGCGGGCGGCGTTCCGGACGATCAGGTCATGGGCGATCTCGAAGCGGCGATGCGGTATCTGCGCTCGCTTCCCTACGTCAACGGCAAGGTGGGTGTGTTCGGTACCTGTTCGGGAGGCCGCCACGGCTTCCTCGCGGCGTGTCGCGTGAAGGGCTTCGACGCGGCCGTGGACTGCTGGGGTGGGCGCGTGGTGATGGCAAAGGAAGAGCTCACTCCCAAGCAACCCGTGGCCCCGATCGACTACAGTAAAGACCTCTCATGCCCGCTGCTGGGGCTCTTTGGCGAGGAGGACCGAAGTCCATCGCCGGATCAGGTGACCCAGCATGAGCAGGAACTCAAGAAGCATCGAAAGACCTATGAGTTCCACATGTATCCCAATGCCGGTCATGGCTTCTTTTACTATGATCGGCCGGCGTATCGGCAGCAGCAGGCGGTGGACGGCTGGCAGAAGGTCTTCGCCTTCCTGGAAGGGTATCTCGGTACGCCTGCGAGATCAGCGTAGTCCTGTCAGTTGAGCACAGAAAGGAGTACGACGATGTGTACCATGATTGTGAAACAGGTGGAGCTCGAAGGCAGTGGCAAAGGAGCGCCCGGGTGGTTTACGGTGCGTCAGGCGAACGTGTCATATGATCATCCCTTCAATGCTCCCCTGGAGCATGCGCTGAACATCGACTTTGTCAATGAGTCGCAGGGTCCAGGCGCCCGGGTCGCGGTCGAGCTTACTGTGGAGTCGGCGCGCAACCTGGTTGAGGCGATCCTGGCAGTGTTAGCCCGGGCTGAGGCAGGCGGCTACTGGGAGAGACCGGCGAGCGCCGAGCCTCGTTGAGGAGGCTCACCGGGCAGCCATCTTGCGGGCGGCGTACCGCACCGCGTTGACGATGTGCTGGTACCCCGTGCAGCGGCAGAGGTTTCCATCGAGACCGTGCCTGATCTCCGTCTCGCTGGGATCGGGATTGCGCTGGAGGATTTGCAGTGCCGTCAGCATCATCCCCGGCGTGCAGAAGCCGCACTGCAAGCCGTGCTCCTCCCAGAATCCTTCCTGAATGGGATGGAGGTTGCCGTCGCGGGCCAGCCCCTCGACGGTCAGGATCTCCCCTCCGTCCGCCTGGGCGGCCAGCAGCGTGCAGGATTTCACCGCCAGACCATTGAGGAGGATTGTGCACGTGCCGCAGGACGTGGTATCGCAGCCGATGTGGGTCCCGGTGAGTCCGAGCGTGTCGCGCAGGTAGTACACGAGGAGCGTCCGGGGCTCCACGGCGTGCTGGTGGGTGACGCCGTTGACCGTGACCGTGATGGGGACGGGGGTCGCCATCGCCTGCCTAGCCCCCTGCGGCCTGCCGGCCCGCGCGATCAGCCTGCTCGATCTCCCGCGTCAGCGCGGTAAAGAACCGGCCGGCCATCTCTTTCGCCACGCCACCGAAGAGGCGGTGCCCGACGCTCATCAGGACACCGGTCACCTGCGCGTCGCCCGTGTAGTGGACGACGGTGCCGCTTCCCTGTGGTTCCAGACGCAGATCACCGCGGGCCTTGATCGTCCCCGGGCGACCGCTCCCTTCCACAAGGATGGTGAGTCGCTCGGGGGAAACTTTCTCAGTGATCTGAATCTTCCCCTCAAACGTCCCCCGCACGGGGCCCACCTGCAGTTCCAGGACCGCCCGGTACTCATCGTCACCCAGAGGGTGGAGTTCCTTGCATCCAGGCGTGGCCCGCTGGAGCACCCCAGGGTCGTTGAGGAGCTCCCAGACGCGATCGCGTGATGCGGCCACGGTGTGCTGCCCTTCCACCTTCATCTAGCGCCTCCACCCATCGGTTGGTTGCTGCCGCAGGTCTGGGGAATCATTTGCGCGCCCATTATAACAAACTGCTTGAGGACGACCTCCATCCGATCGCGTTACGGCCTGTACCCCAAAAGCGGCCAGTAAAACAGGGCCGCGGCCCAGGTGAGCAGCAGCAGCACGATCGAGGCGGGCAGCCCTGAACGCATGTAGTCACGGACCGTGTAGTACTCGTAGCCAAACGTGATCATCCCGCTCGGCGCCTGGGTGGGCAGCAGGAATCCCGGCCCCGCGGTCACCACGACGATCATCCCCACCCACACGGGGTTCAGGCCCCACCCTTTGGCCAGGGTGAACGCCAGCGGGAGCATCGCGGCAATCATCCCCAGGTTGTTGACGAAGCCCACCCGGATCAGGATGACCAGCGGCGCCATGATCAGGACGAAGGCCAGCGGAGACGGCCGCTCGAGCACGAGGAGCGTGACATCGGTCAACCAGCGCCCGGCCCCGGAGCGCTCAAGCGCGACGGCCAGCGCCAGAGTGATCCCAAACAGCATGACGATATTCCACCGCACCGCGGCCAGCGCCCGCTCCCACGTGAGGAGCCGGACGCCCGGCAGCAGCAGCA
>JANONS010000404.1:0-2350 GCA_031420915.1 Armatimonadota bacterium | reverse complement strand
GTCAACTGGCGCGGTCGCCATGACGCGGACCCTCGCCTCCTGGGCGGCCTTTCTCGTGGCCATCTACACCTTCTCTCATCTCTGGGGCGCGTTCCGGGGTGCCTGGGGGGGCCGGCCCGCCGTGCCGCCCGGGTCATTCCTTGCCCTCGTCGCCCTCTTTCTGGGGAGCCTGGTGTACATGGTCTTTGTCGTGTACGCGGCGGATAGCGCGGCGGGCCGGGTCCGCCGGCGGATTGCCCTGTTTGACCGGTGGCTCGACCGAGGGCAGCATGGGTAAGCGCTCCGCCTACCTGCTCGCCGTCCTGGCGCTGTCGGGGTCGAGCCTCGTGCTCGCGGCGTTGATTCTCTTCGGGGAGTCGGCGGACAACTATAACCTGGGCGGAGCGGCGCTGGGGGCGATCCTGATCGCCTACGGCCTGATCGGGCTCTTCCTGCGCAAGCTGGGTTTCATCGGCCCGCGCAACGCCGAAGGGAAGTAGGGGAGGGAGGGACCGTGTACAAGCGGGCGTTGACCTGGCTCCTGCGCCAGACACTGAAACTCGACGTGTACATCAACCGGGTCTACCCGACGGACTGGAACCCCCTCTACTACACCGGGGGGCTGGCGAACTTCTTCCTGTTCGTGCTGGTGATCTCCGGCATCCTGCTCCTCTTCTATTACGTGGCCAGCCTGGATGGGGCCTTCGCCTCGGTCGCCTACCTGACGGAGCGGGTGCCCTACGGGGGGCTGTTCCGCGGGATTCACCGGTACGCGGCGGACGCGTTCATCGTGGCGGTGCTGCTGCACCTCTTCCGAAACTGGTTCACCGACCGCTACCTTTTTTCCCGAGACAGTCCCTGGATCTCGGGGATGTTCCTGCTGATCCTGGGCTGGTTCATCGGGGTAAACGGCTATCAGCTGGTCTGGGATCAACGGGCGCAGGCAATCACGGCAATCTTTGTGTCGATGTTGTACGCGATCCCCCTGGCCGGACCGCCGCTCGCGCATCTGTTCCTTGGCGGCGCGGGGATCAACGACGCGATGCTGCCGCGGCTCCTCTTCCTGCATATCGGCCTGGCGTCGTTCCTCTACGTGCTCCTCTGGTGGCACTATGTGCGCGTCCGCCACCCCAAGATCTGGCCGCCGGCCACCTGGGTGCTGGCGACGCTCGGCGGGATCATCCTGCTGGCCGCGGTGATCCCGGTGACCTCCGGTACGCCCGCCCAGCCCGGGGTGAAGGTAGTTTCCTACCCGCTCGACGTCTTCTTCCTCCTCCCGTTCTGGTTGACGAACTGGCTCCCCGCGGGGATCGTGTTCGCCGCGTTGGCCGCACTCGGCGTGCTGGGCTACGTCATCCCGTATGTCAGCCGCGAGTCGGAGCCGGCCATGGGGGTCCGCCACTCGGGCGTCGCCCAGGTCATCGATGGCAACTGCACCGGGTGCGAACTCTGCTACTACGACTGTCCGTATGATGCCATTGTGATGGTGCCCTCGCCGCACGCGGGGCTGACCAAGGCGGCGGCCAACCGGAAGCTGCTGGCCGCGGTCATGGATTCCCGGTGTGTGGAGTGCGGGATCTGCATCGGGGCATGTCCCTTTGAGGCACTTGAACTCCCGAAGTTCCTGGAGGCGGACGTCAAGCAGCACGTCGCGCAGGCCGTGACAGCGTAGGCGGGCGGAGGCTTCATGCCAAAGGTCATCGGGTTCATCTGCGACTGGGCGGTGTCCACCGAGGGGCTCACCGACGGGCAGGGGCGTCTGCTGGCGCATCCCTCCGTGAGCATTGTGCGCATTCCCTGCTCCGGGTTCATCCGGCCGGACTGGCTGGAGGACGCGCTGCGCGCGGGAGTGGACGGCGCCTTTGTCACCGGCTGTCCCTACGGGGACTGCCTGAACCGGGAGGGCAACTACCTGATGCGGGACCGCGTGGAGCAGCTGGAGCGGCGGCTCCAGCGGCGCCGGGTCGACCCCCAGCGTGTGGCGATGCTCGCTCACGGCCTGCACGACCGGCAGGCGTTCCTCGGCGACGTCGAGGCGTTCGTCCGGCGGCTGGCGGCTCTCCCCGCGCAGTCGGCTCCTGCGGCGCGCCCGTCCGCCCCCAAGGTCAGCGCATCGCGCGAGGAGGCCCCCCAGTGATCCGGCGGGGCCAGCCTCTCCGCGTGGTCATCCTCTACCTCATCTTCTACATCCTCTTCTTTGTGATGCTGGCGTTTGTGGCCTCGTTTGGTCTGGTCGCGGAGGCCTAAGAAGGGCAACCTGAAAGGAGGTCGGCGATGACGCGAGGTGCAGGGATCACGGTGCTGCTGGTGACCCTCCTGCTGCTGACGGCCTGCGCGGGAGGGGTGGGACAGGGGGGATCGACGCCTCCAG
>JANONS010000403.1:0-5466 GCA_031420915.1 Armatimonadota bacterium | reverse complement strand
AGCGGCGGCCCGCGCCGCCCCCAGATTGCGTGCCGCCGCCCGCCCGCGGTGCGGCTGGCGGAGGACCCGGAGCGGCACCGGGAGGCGAAGGCTCTCTGCCATCTCGGCCGTCCCGTCCGTGGAGCCGTCGTCCACGACGATGGCCTCGAAGGCCCCCTCCTGCTCGCCCAGGGCGGCGAGGGTCTGACGGAGCTCTGCTCCACCGTCATGGGTGGGGATGATCACGCTGAGACGCGGCTCATCCATCTTATTGTCCGCCTTATTGTCCGCGGTTTTGCTGGGCCGCCAGACGCCACTCCCGCCGGAGCACCTGGAGGTAGTGGCGGTTGAGGACGCTGCGGAGCACCAGGTATTCGAGCGTACCCTGCCTCCACCGCCGGAAGCGGGAGGCGAGGGGGGGGACGTTGTGTTTGTTGAGCAGCCCGCCCAGGGCAAGGATGAAGTAGGCCACCCGGTGGACCGGCGTGTGCTGGATCAGCACGCGCGTGCGCCACCCGGGGTGTTTGGCATACAGGTAGAGGGCGGTGCGGGCGCGCTCCTCTTCCTTCAAGAGGGACTGCTCGAGCATCTGCACAGAAGGGGAGGGCTGGAAGTGGTAAGCGACCGCCTCGGGCCGGAAGACCCGTGCGAGTCCCCGTTGCCGCAGGCGCAGGCCGAGGTCGAAGTCCTCCCACCCGTACGCCCGGAAGCCCTCGTCAAAGAGGCCGGCCGCGAGGAGTTCGCTGCGGGGGAGCGAGGCGTTGGCGGGATCAAAGTAGGAGGGGGAGAGCCCGGTGAGCGGGAGGCGGTCGGGGAGGCGGAGATCGGGGACGGGCACCACTGGGCCCCGGCATAGGACCGGCGCCCGCGACCGGCGGTGCGCGTCCAGGTGGTGCGCCAGAAAGTCCGGCCGGACCACGACGTCGCTGTCAACAAAGACGACGATCTGGCCGCGGGCCTCCCGTACACCGTCGTTGCGAGCGGCGCTGGCGCCGCGGTTCGTCTCCGTCCGCAGCAAGTGGATGCGGCGGTCCTGCTCGCCCCAGGACCGCACCACCTCCGGCGTCTCATCTGTCGAGCCGTCGTCAACCACGATGACCTCGTGCAGGTGGGGGGGCAGCGACTGCCGGGCCAGTGCTTCCAGTGTTCGGGTGAGGAGCGGCGCGCGGTTGTAGGCGGGGATGACAACGCTCAGGACCGGATCGGGCATCTCAACCCCTGGCCTCCGCGCCGCCGCGTGGCACGTCCCCGAGGTCCGGCCATTGCAGGCGGGCCAGGCGCGCATACAGGCCGCCTCTCCGCAGCAGATCCTCGTGGGAGCCTTCCTCAGCCACCCGCCCTTCATCCAGGACCACGATGCGGTGGGCCTTGCGCACGGTAGAGAGGCGATGGGCGATGGTGATCGTCGTCCGCCCTTCCATTGCCCGATCGAGCGCCTCCTGGAAGAGGGCCTCCGACTCGCTGTCCAGGGCGGAGGTCGCTTCGTCCAGGATCAGGATCCGCGGGTCGAGGAGGAGGGCGCGGGCGATCGCCAGCCGCTGCCGCTGGCCCCCGGAGAGGGTGGCGCCGTCCTCGCCGAGCAGGGTGTCATATCCTTGGGGCAGCGCCGTGATGAACTCGTGCGCGTTGGCTGCGCGCGCCGCGGCCTCCACCTCCGCAGGGCGCGCCTGCGGGCGGGCGTAGGCGATGTTCTCCCGCACGGTGCCTCGGAAGAGCATCGTCTCCTGGGGCACGATCCCGATCCGCTGTCGCAGCGACCGCAACCTGACCCTGCGGATGTCGATGCCGTCGATCAGGATCACGCCGTCCGCGGGTTCGTAGAATCGCGGCAGGAGGTGCACCAGGGTCGTCTTCCCGGCGCCGCTTGCGCCCACGAGCGCAATCCGCTCCCCGGGTGCGAGCCGGAGGTCCACCCCGCGCAGCACCCACTGATCCCCGCCCTGGCCGTTCGCATACTGGAACGAGACATTCCGAAACTCCACCCCTCCGGTGACGTGATCCAGGTCGATCGCGTCCGGCAGGTCGCGCACCGCCTCGGCCTCATCGAGCAGCCCCCGGATCCGCGCAAAGGCCCCGAGCGCCTGCCGCATCTCCGCGTAGTGCCTGGTCAGGGAGACGGCGGGCTCGAGCGCCATCGCCATGTACCCCAGGAAGGCGACGAGACCACCGGGGGTCATCGTCCCGTCCGTCACGAGCCTCCCCCCGACCCAGAGGACCACCACCAGGCCGAGCGAGGTGAGGAACGAGACGACCGGCACCTGCGTGGCCACCAGCATGCTGATCCGCAGGTTCGCCTGGGTGGCCCGCTGATTTTGGGCGGTGAAGCGCGCGATCTCGCGCTCCTCCTGGGTGAAGGCGCGGATCACGAGCGCGCCAGCGAAGGCCTCGCGGATGGAGGAGGCCAGTCCCGCCACATGTCCCTGCGCCCACCCCGCGACCCGCTGGATCTCCTTGCCGAAGAAGCGGGCGCTGCCGAGGAGGAGCGGGATGACCGCGCTCACCAGCAGGGCCAGGCGCCACTCCAGATAGAAGATGGCGACCACGATCCCGGTGAGCATCAAGACGGTGGCGGCGGTGTCAACGGCTCCCGACAGCAGGTGCGTCTGCACCAGCTGGGTGTCCTGGAGGGTCCGGCTGATCGCATCGCCGCTCTGCCAGGCGGCGAAGCGGTCGATCGACCATCGCTGAATCCGCACGAAGAGGTCCCGCCGCAGGTCGGCGATCGTCCGGTGGCCGAGGAAGAAGGTCAGGTACACCTGCGCGTAGACAAAGGCGGACCGGGCGGCGAACAGGCCCAGCACCGCCAGGGCGGTGCGGTCCAGCACGGCGAACGACCGGCTGCGGATCATCTCGTTGACCGCGACACCGATGTACCCCGGGACCGCGAGCTGGGCCAGCGTGATGAGGGCGAGGGAGAGGAACGCCCCGAGGAGGTGGAGGCGGTAGGGGCGGAGGTAGAAGAGGATCACCCTCAGGTCCATCTAGCCTGCCACCTCCCTGAGGATCCGCTCCGCGATCCGGCCCGTTGCTCCGCGCGGCCCGGCGAGGTCCCGCAGGGCTTCCTCGATCCCTCTCCGGCGCCCCTCGTCCCCGAGCAGCGCGACGGCGTGCTCCGCGATCCCCTCCGGCGTGACCGTTCCCACCAGCTCCGGCAGGATCGCCCGGCCGCTCAGTCGGTTCGGCAGGGAGACGTACCGGTGGCGGGCGATGATGACCGGCGCGATCATTCTCTTCGCCCATGGCCCCACGAGGGGGATCCGAAGCACCCACTCCAGCATACCCTCGGCCGGCGCCGCGCCGATCATCTGCATGGGCAGGACGACCAGGGCGGCGACCGGCAGGGCGGCCACCTCCATCGTGGTCGTCCCCGGGATCGTGATCACGAGGTCGCTCTCGGCGATGGCCACAGGGGTGGCCTCCCGCGGCAGAGCGATCCGGGAGGCGGCGAGCTTCTCCTGCCACGGCCGGATGACCTGGTCCACGGTACCTGCCGGGAGGATGGGGGAGATGGCGATCGCGATCGCGGCGTCCGCGCGGAGGAGGCGCAGGTGGATCGCGGCCTCCGCCCAGAGGGGGAAGAGCAGGCGGAAGAACCGTTCCCGGCTGCTGGCCAGCATGGTGACGCGCAGGGCGCGCGAACGCGGATCGGGGTGGGAGCCGTCTCGCCGCGGCAGATGATCCAGCCGGGGATCTCCCGCGACGGAGACGCGCGCGGCATCCACCCCCCGCTCAACGAGGAGCGAGGCGATACGGTCGGAGGGGACAAAGATCTCCCGAAAGGCCCGGTGGTGGCGGGCGATGAGGGAGGTCTCCGCGAAGGCGAACGCCGGGATGGACCAGCGGGCCCCCAGGCGGCGGCTGAACCAGAGGTCGCCTCCCAGGTGGAGGAGGGCGGCGGGACGGAACGGGCCGGGGCTCCCCAGCCCCAGGGCCAGGCGCAGACACTCCCGCGGCGGCGCGATGTGATCAAAGAGACCGGACGATGCGGCGAGGTGCTGTTCAGACCCGCTGGCGAACTGCGACGGGGGCATGATGAGCACAAGCCGCAGAACCGCCTGGACCCGGGTCCGGATCTCCCGAGCGATGGGGAGGACCCATCCTCCGATCTCTCCCGGGCCGTTCGCGACGATGAGGAGCGCAGGGGTCGTGGTGTCGTTCAGCACCGGTTCACTGCTGTTCATTATAGGAAGGCCGGTATAGGAGAACAACGACTCCATCTGTAATATCACTGGACTGCCGTGCGGACTCTTCCCCTGATCGCAACTGTGGTGGCTCTCCTGGTCAGCGCGCCGGGCGCGTGGGGAGGGTCCGCTCCCGCGGGCGCGCGGGCGGGTGGGGTGCTGGCTCTCCAACCCGCGAGCCAGGGGGCCACGGTCATCGAAGCCGATGAGATCGCCTACGACGCGGCGACGAACATCGTCACGGCCCGCGGCCGCGTGCGCGTCACCCATCCCCGCTTCCGTGTGTTCGCGGATACTGTCCTCCTCGACCTGCAGAACCAGGTGGTGACCGCCGAGGGGCGGGTGCGGCTGATTGACGCACAGGGGCGCGAACTGCGTGGGGCGCGGCTCGTCTACCACATCGCCCGGGAGGAAGGGACGGTGACGGATGCCGAGACCATCCTCGACCAGACCTACCTCCGGGGAGGTCAGGTGGAGGTGGGCCGCGACCGGATCACCGTGCACCAGGCCACCGTGACCATCTGCGACCCCGCCCGCCCGCTGTACCGGATCACCGCGCGGCGGATCGAGGTGATCCCCGGCGAGACGCTGGTGGCCCACGACGCGTCCCTGTGGCTGGGCAGCGTCAGGGTGGTCACCCTCCCGGTCTACCGGATGTCGCTGCGCCCGGGAGCGCAGAGGGGGCCGACCCTGCCGGGCGTGGGCTACAGTGGCGCCGACGGGCTCTGGGTGGACTACCGCTATGAGTACACCCTGGGCGGGACGAGTGGGAACCTGTACGCCAAATACGGACAGCGCACCGGGCTCTTTGCGCTGAACACGCTGACCTATGCCCGCCCCTCATGGTCCATCACGCTGCGGGCCGGCCGCACCCAGCCGCCGGATCCGGGCGGCGTCCTCCGCGCCCTTTCCCAGGCGGAGGTGGTCTACGCGCAGGCGCCCTGGCGCCTGGGAGGTACCCCGCTGCACCTGTCCCTGTCTGTGGGTGCGGGCTGGTTCCATGAGGAGGCCACCGCCAGGGCGACCACACGGTTCGACGGGCTGCTCAGACTCGCCAGCCAGACGCTGCAGGTCGGTCCGCGCCTCACGGCGACGGCCGGCGCCTCGTTCCGGATCTCGGTGTACGGCACGGGGGACCGGCGTGAGGTGCTCACCACCGCGATCGCCCTGTCGTATCGGGTCGACGAGGCGACCACCGCCATCCTCACCCACGACCTCGTCGCGCCCCGGGGGGTCACCCCCTTCCTCTTCGACAGGGTGGATGCGGCGAACACAGTCACGCTCGCGGTCGCGCGGACCCTCGCCG
>JANONS010000402.1:0-1512 GCA_031420915.1 Armatimonadota bacterium | reverse complement strand
CACGGCCGCGGCGGTGACCTCCCGGCTGAAGGCGCTGGCGGGGATGGATATCGCCGAGCGGCTGCGGCCGCAGGATGGCCGCATCCTCCTGGATGTGGAGGGCCGCGAGTACGACCTCCGGATTGCCACCGTCGGCACTGCCTTCGGCGAGCGGGCGGCGATCCGGCTGCTGAACACCCAGCAGGTCCTGCTGGGCCTGGAGCGTCTGGGTCTCTTCCCGGACCAGGAGCAGATCCTGACACGCCTCCTCGCCCACCAGCACGGGATGATCCTCGTCACCGGGCCCACCGGCAGCGGCAAGACGACGACCCTCTATGGCGCGATCAACCAGCTGAACGAGCGGATGCGCAACATCATGACGGTCGAGGACCCGGTGGAGTACCGTCTGCCGGGCATCACGCAGATCCCCGTGCGGGAGAAGGCGGGCATCACGTTCGACCTGGGCCTGCGGGCGATCCTGCGGCAAGACCCCGATGTGATCATGGTGGGGGAGATCCGGGATTCCGCGACCGCGGCGATCGCGATCAATGCGGCCCTCACCGGGCACCTGGTCCTCACCACCCTGCATACGAGCACTGCCGCCGGAGCCCTGGTGCGGCTGCTGGACATGGGGGTGGAGCCCTATCTCCTGACGTCAGAAGTGGTGGCGGTGGTCGGACAGCGCCTCGTCCGGATCCTCTGCACGACCTGCAAGAGCCAGCAGCCCCTGCGCCGCGAGACAGACATCGACCTCTTCCGTCTGCCTCCCGGCCTCATGCTCCATGGCCCCGTCGGCTGTCCCGAATGCGGCACCCTGGGCTACAGAGGACGGACCGGGGTCTTCGAGATCATGGAGATGACGAACACCCTGCGGGAACTGGTCCTCCAGCGGAAGCCGGCGACGGCCATCATGGAGGCGGCGCGAGGGGGAGGGATGCTGACGCTGCGGGACTCGGCCATTCGCAAGGTTCTGGACGGCGTGACCAGCCTCGATGAGTTGCGGCGGTCCATCCAGGTCGAGGTGGAGTGAGATGCCGACCTTCGAGTATGTCTGTCGTGACGGCGTGGGAGCCCTGGTCCGGGGGCGGGTGGAGGCGGAGGACGATGTCCGCGCTCGGACCCAGTTGCGGCAGCAGGGCTTCTTCATCACCTCACTGCGGCCAGAGCGCGCCCCCCGTCGTCGCCGCGGGGGCGCGGGCAACCAGGCAGAGGTTGTCATGCTGACGCACCACCTGGCGATGCTGGTGGGCGCCGCCCTGCCGCTCGTGCAGGCGCTCGAAGCCATGGCCGAGCAGACCGAGGAGAAGTGGATGCGGGAGGTGGTGCAGGAGGTGGCCCGGGACATTTCGCAGGGGAAGAGTCTCTCTGCGGCCCTCGGGCGCCGTCCCGATCTCTTCTCTCCCCTCTACATCGGCATCGTCCGCGGCGGCGAGATCACCGGCCACCTGGACCAGGCGCTGGAGCGCCTGGCCACCTACCTGGAGCGCGACCTGGAGTTCCGGCGGAAGGTCCGCGACGCCCTCATCTATCCGG
>JANONS010000401.1:0-3541 GCA_031420915.1 Armatimonadota bacterium | reverse complement strand
TACCTCGCCTGCGGCGTTCCCCCGCCTGACGCCGAGCACGCCTGAGCCGGGCAGGGCGAAGGAGGAACCTCGCGACATGGGGGCGAACGACGAGGCTCTAAAGCAGCATGGAAAACACCTGGCGTCTGTTCATCGGAGGATCGTGGGTAGAGGCCGCGGGCGGCGGGTGGATGCCTGTCCTCAACCCCGCCACGGCCGAGGTCGTCGCTGAGGTCCCGGACGGGGGCCCGGACGATCTCAGACGCGCCGTGGATGCGGCCGCCGAAGCCTTCCCGGCGTGGGCCGCCCTGCCGGCGCTCGAACGGGGGCGGGTGCTGTTACGCCTCCGGGATCTGATGACGGAGCGCAGGGACGATCTGGCCCGCCTGATCACGCAAGAGAATGGCAAGCCCTTCGAGGAGGCCAAGCGAGAGGTCACCTTCGCCACCGCGTACTTCGGCTGGTTCGCCGAGGAGGCCCGGCGCGTCTACGGGGAGATCGTTCCACCGCCGGTGCCGCACAAGCGGCTGTGGGTGCTGCGCCAGCCCATTGGAGTCGTCGCCGCCATCACCCCGTGGAACTTCCCGGCGACGATGGTCACCCGGAAGATCGCCCCCGCGCTCGCAGCTGGGTGCGCCGTTGTCCTGAAGCCCGCCAGCGCCACCCCGCTGACGGCTCTGATGATCGGCCGGCTGTTTGCCGAGGCCGGCGGCCCGCCCGGCGTCTTCAACGTCGTGGTCGGCCGGCGGTCCGCCGATCTGGGCCAGGCGTTCCTCGACCATCCCGCCGTTCGAAAGATCGCCTTCACGGGGTCCACCGAGGTGGGGAAGCAACTGATGGCGGGGGCCGCTCGGACCCTTAAACGGGTCTCGTTTGAACTGGGGGGCAACGCCCCCTTCATCGTGTTTGACGACGCCGACCTCGATGCCGCAACCGAAGGCGCCGTGGCGATCAAGTTCCTCCGCGTCGCGGGCCAGTCGTGCATCTGCGCCAACCGTGTGTACGTGCAGGAATCAATCGCGGACAAGTTCCTGCCGGCGTTCACCGACCGTGTACGGGCCCTGCGTGTGGCGCCGGGCTTCGAGCCCGACGCGCAGATCGGGCCGCTGATCAACAGCCAGATCCTCGGCAAGGTCTCCGGGCTTGTGGAGGAGGCGGTCGCCCAGGGGGCCCGCGTGGCCGCCGGGGGGCGGCGCCTGACGGATGGCGTACTCGAGCGCGGCCTGTTCTACGCGCCGACCGTGCTGACGGAGGTGCGTGACGAGATGGCCGTGGCCCGCGAAGAGATCTTCGGCCCCGTGGCCCCCGTGCTCACGTTCCGCACCGACGACGAGGTCATCGCCCGCTCGAACAACACCACCTTCGGCCTCTCCGCGTACTTCTATACCCGCGACATCCGGCGGGCGATCCGGGTCGCGGAAGCCCTGGAGTACGGCATGGTCGGGATCAACGACCCGACCGGATACACCCACGAGATCCCCTTCGGGGGGATGAAGGAGAGCGGGTTTGGACGGGAGGGTGGCCGTCAGGGTATCGAGGAGTATCTCGAGGTCAAGTCGGTTTCGCTTGCCCTCTGAGGATTCGGGCTCAAACACGAGGGGGGAGAGGGTTATGCGGCAGAATGGAAAGAGGGCGGCTAACACCGCCAAGAGGCGAGCCAGAAGGCCAATCACACCCGGAAGCGCATCCACTCAGCAGACTACTCATAAGAAAACGCGCAGGGAGTTCCTCAAGACCGCGGTCGCGGCGGGCGCGGTAGGCGCTGCGGCGGCGACCGTCGGCTTCCCCTACATCAAGACCGCGTTCGCCCAGGCGCCGATCGTCTGGAAGATGCAGTCCGGCTGGCCCACCCGGGATATCTTCCACGAGTCGGCGGTGGCGCTGGTCCAGAAGATCAGCGACATGTCCGCCGGCCGTCTCAGGATCGACCTGCTCCCTTCGGGCGCAGTGGTGGGGGCATTTGGAATCGCCGACGCCGTGCACACCGGCTTGCTGGACGCGGGGCACGCGGTCGGGGTCTATGCATACGCCAAGAGCCCAACGACGAGTCTCTTCGGCACCGGTCCGTCGTTCGGCATGGATGCCATCGACCTCCTGTCATGGTTTTACTACGGCGGCGGGTTCGATATGTACCAGAACTTGCTGGCGTCGCTGAATCTGAACCTGGTGAACTTCCTTATGGGTCCTATGCCGACGCAACCCCTGGGGTGGTTCAGGACCGCCGTCCTGAAACCCGAGCAGCTCAAGGGAATCAAGTTCCGCACGGTGGGACTCTCGGCGGAGCTCTTCAAGGAGATGGGGGCGTCCGTGGTCATCCTGCCGGGCGGGGAGATCGTGCCTGCCCTGGAGCGCGGGGTGATCGACGGCGCGGAGTTCAACAACGCCTCCTCCGACAAGCTGCTGGGCTTCCCCGACGTCCGGAAGGTCTACATGCTGCAGAGCTACCACCAGCCAGTGGAGTCGCTCGAGGTAAACATCAACAAGGGGAAGTGGGAGGCGCTGCCGGCGGATCTGAAGGCCATCGTCAGGTATGCCATTTACGCCGAAGGGGCCGACTTCCACTATCGGATGATCGCCCGCAACAGCGCAGACCTGGAGGACATGGAGAAGAACCGCGGCGTGCGGGTGTTCACCACACCCAAGGAGGTCCTGCAGGCCCAGCTTGAGGCCTGGGACAAGCTCATCGCGCGCCGGTCGAAGGAGGACCCCACCTTCGCCAGGATCGTCGCCAGCCAGAAGGCATGGGCCAGGCGGGTCGTCAAATGGAAGCTGCGTGTCTACGTTGATAACAAGCCAGCGTATGAACGGTACTTCGGAAAGTTGAAGTAGGAAGGCCAGCAGCAAAGCCACGCGATCACCTCAGGGCGCCCCGTGAGTCCCCTCATGGGGCGTCCTGACTGGATAGGGGTCGGGAGGGTGTCCCCGACGTCTCAAGGGGGGACGGGCGTGGAGCGAGTCATCAGGGGCATTGACCGGATCAGCGAGATCGTCGGCAAGACGTTTGCCTGGCTCATTCTCGGCATGACATTCGCGCTGGGCTACGAGGTGTTCTCGCGGTATTTCTTCAATAAACCGACCACGTGGGCGTTCGACGTCAGCTACATCCTGTACGGCACCTACTTCATGATGGGCTCGGCCTACACACTCTCCAGGAACGCCCATGTCCGCGGTGACATCTTCTACCGGAACTTCCCCGACCGCGTCCAGGCGCTGATTGACATCACCCTCTATGTCCTGGTCCTCGTCCCGGCGATGCTCGCCTTGATCTACGTCGGGCAGGACTACTTTCTGGATTCCTTTCGCCTACGGGAAACCTCCCCGCTGAGTCCCTACGACACGCCCATCTATCCGCTGAAGGCGGTCATCCCCGTGGCAGCCTTTCTCCTGCTGCTGCAGGGGGTCGCCCAGGTCCTCCGCTGCGTACACGCCATCCGCACCGGGAGCTGGCCGGCCGGCTACCGGGAGCCGGAGGTGCTTGAGTGAACCAGGAAACCC
The DNA here is from genome assembly GCA_031420915.1 of Armatimonadota bacterium. Taxonomy (GTDB): domain Bacteria; phylum Sysuimicrobiota; class Sysuimicrobiia; order Sysuimicrobiales; family Humicultoraceae; genus JANONS01. Next base: position 67 of record JANONS010000401.1, on the reverse strand, counting down.
TCGGCATCCTCATGCTCGCTCTGCTCGTTGCGGCGATCTTCGTGGGCTTCCCCACGGCCTTCACGCT
>JANONS010000400.1:0-2488 GCA_031420915.1 Armatimonadota bacterium | reverse complement strand
CGTGGGGCCGGCCGAAGGCGCGCGCCAGCAGAGCGTACGTCTGGGCGCGGGCGAGCGCCGCCCGCATCGCCTGCCCCTTCGAGACCTTCGCGCTCACGTGATGTTCAGCCTCTCCGGCGGCCGCACGATCACCGGCTCGACGATCGGCACCCGCACGATCTCGCGGCCGCCGGCGTTGAAGCCTATCGCCTCGTCCGCCGTGATCTCGTAGGACGCGATGAGCTTCTGGGTGGCGCCGAACAGCTGGAGGACGCCGAGCAGCTCGTGCGAGGGGTTCGCGTACTTTGCGATCGCTTCGTCGACGCCCGGGCCGAACATCTGGCGCAGGTACTGCCGCGGCACCCAGCGCGGCGGGATGTAGTAGATGTTCGGCTGGGTGCCGAACTGCGGGTAGAGAGGCAGCGCCACCCTCTCCTTGTGCACCAGGAAGTTCAGCGGGCTCTTCTCGTCGTCGACCCAGCCCTGGAGGCGGATCTTGCCCACGCAGACCGAGATGCAGCGCGTGACCATCGGCTCGCCTTCCGTCAGGGGATCGCTCCCCTCCACGCGCGGGTAACAGGCGATGCACTTCTCGGAGACGCGTGTGTTCCCGCGGTACATCACCTTCTTGTAGGGACAGGCCTCCACGCACTTGCGGTAGCCGCGGCAGCGCGCCTGGTCGACGAGGACGATGCCGTCCTCCTCCCGCTTGTAGATCGCCTTGCGCGGGCAGGCGGCGAGGCATGCCGGGTACGAGCAGTGGTTGCAGATGCGCTGGAGGTAGAAGAACCAGGTCTGGTGCTCCGGCCCCTGACCGCCCTGGGGCGAAAACACGGTGGACGTGTCCTCATGGATGTTGGGGACGCTCCACTCCTCGTCCGTTGGGATATAGCCGATCGCGGCTTGTCCGGTCTTGAGCTGCTCCGCCGCCTCGAACACGGTGAGGCCGTTGTAGACGCCGTAGGGGGCGTTAAGCGGGTCCTTCTTGCCGGCGTCCCACTTCTGGCCGCCGGGGTCCGCCTCCTCCAGCAGGGCGAGGGTCTTCATGTCCCAGTGCTGGGGGTAGCCGCCGTAGGGCTTGGACTCCACGTTGTTCCACCACATGAACTCCTGCCCCTGAGAGAACGTCCAGGTGGACTTGCAGGCCATTGTGCAGGTCTGGCAGCCGATGCAGCGGTTGATGTTGAACACGGCGGAGAACTGCTTGCCCGCGGCCGCGGGCTTCTCATACGGGTAGCTCATCTCCCGCCCGAGCTGCCAGTTGGGGACCTTAGCCATCGCGCCCCTCCGTCTCCAGCGCCGGCACCTGGTCAACGAGCGCCCTCACGAACTCCTCCCCCTTGGACCGGTAGACGGCGTGCGGTCCCTTGTAGAACGGGTCGCGGAAGACCCGCATCAGCCTCTCGCGCCCGTAGCCCATGCGGGCCAGCTCCTCCACGAAGCAGCAGGCCATCTCGGTGAGGGCGGCGTCGTCCATCGCCTCGGGCAGCACTACTCCCACCATCTCGAAGGGGTCGTCCTGCTCGAACTTCTTCTCGGCCACGCTACTCCACCTCCACGTAGCCGCCGGCGAGGTACTTGACCATCGCCTCGCTCTCGTTGCCGGGGCAGAAGCCGGAGTTGGCGGGCTGCCAGCGGCCCTTGCCGCCGAGGCCGCCGTCCTCCGCCTTCGTGATGCGCACCAGCGTCTCCTTGGGGCAGGTGTTCGGCGAATGCGTGTCCTCCTCGTACCCCTCGCCGATCACCTGGCCGACGACGTTCTTGCGCACCAGCGAGTCCGTCATCATCGTCGGCTGCAGCCCGCCGCGGGTGATGCTCTGCTGAGAGCCGTAGCGGAAGCTTGACTGATAGCCGGTGTCCTCGGAGAGGGCGCGGCCGTCCTCGCGGGTCTCGTGGGCGCGCACGGACTTGGGCGTGGCCATGAAGGCGGAGTGCTTCATCATCGTGACGCCGCGCGGGTAGGCGGGGTTGTACTTGACCCGAAGCATGAGGCGGGAGACGTGGTAGAAGGGGTCGTCCTCCTTCCAGCCCTTGTACGGCCGGTCCTCCGGGTTGGCGTCCACGTACACGTAGTCCCCGTCCTCGATGCCGAGCTCGCGGGCGTCCTCCGGGTTGATGTGCATCTGGTGCTCCCCCACGCCGGCCGCCCTCTTGTCGCGCCGGTAGGGGTCGCCGAAGTTGCTCGACCAGATCCAGTTCCAGTCCGTGACCGCCCAGGACGAGTGGTTGGTGTGGCGCGACTTGGGGGTGAGGCAGTAGTAGCGGAACCCCTGCTCCCACAGCGGGTTCACGCTGTTCTTGGCCTCTGACCACGGCATCTTGATGTTGCGCACCGATCGTTCGTCCGCGTCGATCGAGGCGGGGGAGATGCCGTAGTCGTTGGGCCGGATCGCGTCGTGGCGGGCGACGATGACGTTCGGCAGGTACGGCGTCGCCTCCACCGGCTCGCGGTGGACAATCAGGTTCTCGCCGTACTCAATGAACTCGTCCTCCTCGCGGTAGAATTCGC
>JANONS010000399.1:0-1681 GCA_031420915.1 Armatimonadota bacterium | reverse complement strand
CTTGTGGTCTACCTGGTGGCGATCTCGCGTGTGCTGGAGGCCATCGGCGGGCGCCCGACCAGCTATCTCGCCAAGATCCGTCTGGGCGTGCGGGCGATCGAGTCGGAGACCGGCGCGCTGAGCCCTCAGGTGAGCCGCCTTAACGAGGGCGCCACGGCGATCCTCGGAGGGCTTCGAGCCGTGGCCAAGGATCTGGAAAGTGTTGCCCAGGCGCTGGGAGGGCGCCGCTGATGCCTGCAGGGGTCCTCGTGATCTGGTGGATCACCCTGATCGTCGCAGTGGCGGTGGTCCTGCCTCTGGCCTGGTACCTGCTACACCGCGTGCTGCTGGCCGCCCGCAACATCGAGCGGTACGCCGCAGAGGCGCTAGGCGCCGGGGCCGGGATCGCGCGCAACACGGCGGCGATCACGGCGCTGGAGGACACGATTGGAGCGGCGACACAGATCCTGGAGGGCGCGCAGGCGATCGCCCGCAGCGCCGGGGCCATCGAGCAGGCATTGGGCCAGAGGAAGCTCGAGGGGGGCCGCGCGTGACACTGCTGATTCAGCTGACGGTCGCGGCCACGGCCATCGTCGTACTTGTCGTGGCCGGCTATCTGATCGTCATCATCGTCGCTCTCGCCCGGGCAAACCGCCATCTCTGGGCTCTTGCTGGTGGGCTGGAGGCGATCGAGGCGAATACGCGTCCCCTGACCGGTCACCTCTCTACGATCAACGGGGCGGCTGGTCAGCTCCTTGAGGGGCTGCAAAAGGTCGATGAGCACTTGAAGGGTGCGGCGGTGGTGCTGCGGATGTAGGCCGCCGGTGCAGAGGCTGTCGGTGATGACTGAAGGGGTGGATCAAGATGTGTTTCCAGAATCTGCCGATTGAGTTCGATGCGCAGGGCAAGGCGTATCTCCGTCCGGAGGTGCGTGACCCCTATACCTATGAGGCGCGGCCGATCGCTTCGGAGCAGGAGCGGATGGAAGAACTGCTGCGCCGCAACGGCCACATCCGGTCGGTGGACTTCGATCCTGTCACCCGGGTTGCCGGCGCGCTGGCGTTTCACGCCGTGGCCGACCTCAAGGAGCGGAAGATCCTGTCCGCCAACTCGATGGCCACGCTGTTCCGCGGCTATGAGGTCATCATGAAGGGGCGTGACCCGCGGGACGCCATCTTCATCACCAGCCGCGCGTGCGGCGTCTGCGGCGGCGTGCACTCGGTGGCCGCGGCGATGGCGTTGGAGATGGCCATCGGCCTCAAGCCGCCGCCGCTGGGGATCATCCTGCGCAACCTGATGCTGGCGCTGGAGTTCCTCTACGACCATCCGCTGCACCTCTTCTTGCTGGCGGGGCCGGACTACTCCCAGGCGGTTGTCTCGTCCACCAACCCCGAGATCTGGGAACGAGCGCAGCGCACGGAGGCGCCGCATGCGGCGCAGCACGGGTACCGGACCATCGGCGACATGATGGTCGACATGAACCCGCTGACGGGCAAGCTCTATCTAGAAGCCCTGCACATGACTCGGGTTGCCCGCGAGGCCTACGTCTTGATCGGCGCCAAGTATCCTCACCCCGAGACGGTGGTGCCGGGTGGGATGAGCACGACGGTGAGCCTGTCCACTTTCAACCAGATCTACGTCCGCCTGACGCAGTTCTTCGACTACTCGAAGAAGGTCGTTCCGTTTTGGGACGATCTGACCG
>JANONS010000398.1:0-4924 GCA_031420915.1 Armatimonadota bacterium | reverse complement strand
GCAACCCGATCACCTCGAACCTGGCCGACTACGCGGCCATCTCTGCCGCGGAGCTGCCGTCGTTCGAGCTCGTGGCCATGGAGACGCCCACACCGGTGAACCCGCTGGGCGCCAAGGGCATCGGCGAGTCCGGCACGATCGGCTCCACCCCCGCGGTGCAGTCGGCCGTGGTGGACGCGGTCAGTCACCTCGGGGTGAAGCACATCGACATGCCCTGCACGGCCGAGCGGGTCTGGAACGCCATCCAGTCGGCTCACATCACGAAGCGGGGGGCGGCCTGATGGACATCTCCATCACCGTCAACGGGACCGTGCACCGCGACGATGTGGAGCCCCGCACGCTGCTCGTGCACCACCTGCGCGAAGGGGTGGGCCTCACGGGCACGAACGTCGGGTGCGACACGTCGAGCTGCGGGGCGTGCACCGTCCTCCTCGACGGTGAGTCGGTGAAGTCGTGCACGGTGCTGGCCGTCCAGGCCGACGGCGGCGCCGTCACCACCATCGAGGGGCTGGCCGACGGCGACGTGATGCACCCGGTGCAGGCGGCCTTCCGCGAGCACCACGGTCTCCAGTGCGGATTCTGCACACCCGGCTTTCTGATGAGCGCCGTGGCTCTGCTGCGGACGCGACCACAGCCGACCGACGAGCAGATCATGGAGACCCTGGGCGGGCACCTCTGCCGCTGCACAGGCTATCAGGGGATCGTGGAGGCGGTGAAGGCGGCGTCCCGCACGTGGCAACGGTAACATCCACCCTCACCGCACTCGCCATCGCGCGTCCGGTACAGCCCTTGTTCGAGGTACCGGGCTTTGCCGCCCGTGTGCTCGCCGCGTTCGATCGGAGCTGCTACCTCGAAACCGCGGACGGCCAGCTGATCGCCGTCCTGGCCGAGCCCCTCGGCCGGGGAGCCTTTGCCCTCACGGTGGGTGGCACACCCTCTTTCACTATGCTTCGGCCTAACGACCCGGTGTCCATCGAGGGACCCACGCTGCACCTCGGGCAGATACGCATCGACCTGAGTGCAGCCGTCCCCTGGGATCCCGCGCTGCCGCCTCTCGTCGGAGCAGCTGACGAAGGAATGCGGATGCTCGCGGCCCATCTGCGCGCAAATGCGCCGCCGGAGGGCCTTGCGCGCGTCCACTTCGATGATGTGGAGACGCCACTCCTGACGCAGGGACGGCGGGCGCTGGACCGGCTGCGCTCGGGGCTCGCTCGGGCCGACGCTGCCGCCATCACCGACGCGGCCGCGCAACTGGCAGGACTCGGACCCGGGTTGACGCCGTCCGGCGACGATGTGCTCGCGGGAATCCTGCTGGCGCTACGCGTGTGGCCCGCAGCGGCCGGGCCGCTCGGCGCCAGAGTGGTTTCCACCCTGCTCATCGGTCCCGCCGCGCCGCGCACCGGGCGGATCAGCCGCGCGTATCTGTGGGCCGCGCGGCAGGGTCACGCTTCAGAGGCTTGGCACGACCTCATCCGTGGCGTGGCGGGCGCCACAGGCAGTGTCGTCGCTGCCGCCACGCGGATATTGCAGACAGGGGAAACGTCGGGGGCAGATATGCTCGCCGGCTTCCTCTTTGCCTGGACCCGTGTCTACCCCTCGTCCTCGTAAAGACGCTCCCCACGGTGGAGCCGCTGGGCGATGCGGTAGGTCTGTCCCTGAGCGCGCATGGTCGGGGCATGAGCCGCCAGATACCTCCCCGCGGCCACCAATACATGCATCCCGCCGGATGTCCCTTGCAGCCGTGCGAACTGCCGCGTGGCCCCCTCGACCATTTGGATGGTGTGAAAGTTGCGGTCCTCCCGGAGCAGCAGTCTCCCCAGCGTTGCCAGCAGCCGACGCGGATCGCCGCCACCGTACAGGTATTGGGCCATCACCCTGCCGGCCTCATTGACTCGCTGCTGTTGGTCGAGCAGTGTTGCGAGGTCCGCCAGGATGGCTGACGCGTCTGCACTCCGCCGTGCAGGTTCCGGCAGCCGGACGGGAGGCACATTCAGGAACCGGTCCAGGTAGACCGACATCGCCGCATCAAACACCCCCCGCAGGAGCTCGGGAGAGGGCGCCCTTCGCGCTGCCTGGTGGACTGCGTTGGCAAAGGTAAACGTGTGCAGCGCCGTGTCCCAGTCTGCAAACTCGTTGGCGGTGGAAAACTGGGCGATCCGCAGCACCGCCGCAGACGCAACGACCCCCGCCAGTTGCTCCTCAGTGCTCCCAAACCGCAGCGCATCAAGTAGCGCCTGCGCGATCGCCCCCGCGTCCTCGCCGAGCAGCACGGGAACGAGTTCCGCCTCACCTGACCAGCTCCCGCGCCGCGCCTGTCCGATCTCCAGGGCGTGCGGCAACGCCTCGAAGGCCTCCTCGAGGAGAGCGACCAGATCCACGGGAGAGCGCCAGGCGTTCGACTCTTCCATTCGATCTGCGCCGGCGTAGCCGGACGCGAGGCCGGGCAGAACCAGTTCCGCGTTCTCCCACCCGGCGGCGTCCAGCGCCTCAAACGCTTTGTTCGTGAAGTCGACGACGTGGCCCGTGTTGATGTACCGGTGGTCTGTGGCAGCGGTGAACAGGAGATCGGCCATGTGGCGGTCATCCGCTCCGGCGCGCAGGGCGGTGACGATGCACCGCTCCGCGCCCTCATCGTCCCGCACCTCTACAAACTGGCGAAACCACTGTTTCAGCATGGCCAGGTCAGTGGTCGATCCGGGGAGAGGCCGAAGCGGAAAGCGCGGGGGATCGCCTGCACTGTCGTTGGCGACGGCCGACAGACCGTGGTAGAGCGCGAGCGGGCGGTCCTCTTCGTCCAGATGTGGCATCAGATTCATCAGGCAGGTGAGGATCGTGAGGCCCTGCCCCCAGCCCGCGCGCCGGTAGCGGGCCCCGAACTCCAGGCCAACGCGGAACGGCTCGACCGCATCCGCTCCGTCTGCCTGCAGCGCAATCGCGGCTTTAGCGATCACCAGCGGGATGTTGCGTTCCAGCCCGTCACGCAGCCGGGCCCGCTGGTGCGCCCGGACCTCCGGACGGGGAGCCAGGTCGACCCACACCTCGCCGTCACGCACCTCGACAGGAAAGATGCGCACATCATCCGCCCAGGGATCAAAGGTCCCGCCGGTCGCGAGATCGAAGCGGGCGTGATGCCAGTGGCAGGTGAGAATCCCGTTCCGCAGCGTGCCCCGGTGTAGCGGGAATCCCATGTGCGGGCACCGGTTGTCGAGAGCGTAAATCCGCCCGTCGGAGGCAAACAGCGCCAGCGTGTGGCCGTCGACCTGCACGGACAGACAGCCTGCCGCTCCCACGTCCTCCAACCGAGCCGCTCGTACGAGGTGCTGGCTCTCGTTGTGGATCATCTCCCTGTCCTTCTCAACGGATTGGCGTCATCGGGCGTGAGCCTTATCGCCCGGAGGACCTGCTCGGAGTTCCCATCTACCGGTATCTGACGATGGAGAACTCCGAGCAGGGTCAGGGCTTGGGCTTACCGTGAGCCCGCGCGCATCTCCCCCATCCGCCCGGCCGGCACGAACCGTTCGGGCGGGAAGAGCAGGAAGATCAGATTGAGGAGAATCCCCACCACCGCGGAGGTGGCGATGGAGGGCAGCGACCACCCCCACATGGGGATGTTGCCGCCGGGGAACGCCGCGCCGCCGATCCCCACGATCAGGATCGTCGCGCCCACCGCTAGCTGGCGGGGGTCGAAGAAGTCCACGCCCTCCGCCATCATCAGCGCCACCCCCTGCAGGCCGATGACGCCGAACAGGTAGATGGCCAGGCCTCCCGTCGCCGCCGTCGGCAGCGTGCCGACGATGGCGCCCAGCTTGCCGACGAACGCCAGCAGCATGGCGATGACCCCGGCCGCGACCAACACCGCAGCAGAATAGTTCCGCGTGATGACCATCAGCGAGTTGTTCTCGCCGTAGTTGGTGCCCGCGCACCCGCCGAGCAGCCCGTTCACACCGTCGCCGACGCCGTCCAGAACGAGGTTGAGGCCGATCAATTTCTTGACCTCAAGCTTCTTCCGTCCGATCTCCTCAGCCACGCGATCGATGTAAAGGCTGATCTGGTACAGGTGGGCTGTGGACTCGGGGATCGTGGCGATGGCGATGGGCGCGATGGCGAAGATGGTCGCCCAGGCCTTCGGATCGCCAAGGGCCGGCCAGGAGAAGTTGGGGACCGCAAACCACTTCGCCGCCCCCACCGGCGCGAAGTTGACCAGTTCGCGGAAGAAGACCAGCGCGGTCAGGTACCCGACAACGGCTCCCAGCAGCACGGGGAGCATACCGATCAGGCCGCGCCCCCGCAGGTACACGGAGAAGACGATCGTCGCCACCAGGGTGACAACCGCGACGGTCCACCAGTCGCTATTGGGGCCGCCGCAGCAGGCACCTGTGGCCATGTCCAGGGCCACCTTGCCCAGCGCGATCCCGATGACGACGGCGACGGACCCGGTGACCACAGGCGGCAGGATGCGGTCCAGCCGCGCCTTGCCGATCGCGCGGACTACAAACCCGGCGATGACATTCACGATGGCTGTCCCGATGATCCCCACCTGCGCCAGCGGCACGAGCGCGGGGTTGAGCGTTCCCGCCGGGGCCGTCACGCCGCGCACGGCGGCGATGTAGGAGAAAGAGGAACCGTAGTACATGGGGATACGCATACCGGATCCCAGGAGGGCGATCACGGTGGCCAAGCCGGACGCGAAGAGGGTGACGCCGACGTCGAATCCTGTAAGCAGCGCCACCAGAACGGTTGCGGGGAACATCGTGAGCACTTGCTGGAACCCCAGGCTGACCATGGCCCCGAAGGGCGGCCGGTCCGGCGGAAGATAACCCTGGGGTTGCTGAACCATAAAGCCTCACCTCCCAGGAACGGTTTCTAGAGTTGTTCGGAGGCGGGGAGGCGACTCCTGCCTGGTACCTCAACCCCGGAACCTTCC
>JANONS010000397.1:0-7680 GCA_031420915.1 Armatimonadota bacterium | reverse complement strand
CCGCCCAACCCGAACGCGAAACCCGGGAGCGAGGAGCATCTCGAAACCGTCTTTCCCGCCTATATTCAGGTCCGCGCGCGAAAGCTCCCCGCTGGTGCTGCGGCGCCGCGCGGTCGTTGACACAGTCGAGAAGTGCTCCGTATACTGCGGCAGTGTATGCATCACGCCACGCGTTTCGGCGAGCGCCGGAAACGCGTGGATCGGGGGGAGGTGGGAGATGGAGGCGGTGGGGCACCACTACATCGTTGAAGGATCCGGGTGTGATCCCGACGTTATCGGCAAGGTCGACCGCGTCGAGCAGATTCTCTCGCGGGCCGCGGAGGCCGCGAAGGTTCAGGTCTGGGCGATCTCCTTCCACCGGTTCAACCCGAAGGGCGTCTCCGGCGTTGTCGTCATCTCCGAGTCTCACCTCGCCGTGCATACCTGGCCCGAACTCGGCTATGTCGCCCTCGACATCTTCACGTGCGGGGACGACGCGCGGCCGGAAGCCGCTGTGAAGTCCGCCCTCAAGGAGTTTGGCGCTACCAATGTCCACATCACCGAGGTCACGCGGGGGCTGGAAGAAGGGGACAAGGTCTTCTTCCACAGCATCGTGACCTGGGAGGAGACCCTGCCCGGTAGCCCCGATGGGGCGAAGAAGCCCGATGGGGCGAAGAAGCCCGATGGGGCGAAGCGGAAGCGCCGCGCGGCCAGGGCCCGCGCGTAGTCGCACCCCGTCTCAACCTTGCGCATCGGTCCATCGTCCAAGAGGATGATGCGTCGCGACATCCTTCTCCCGCTGCTCATTGTGCTGAGCGCCACGTGGCCCGCCTCCGCCCAGGGGGCCGGGCGGTGGGAGGCGCGCGCGCCGATGTTGTCCGCGCGCACCGAGGTCGCGGGGGCGTTCCTGGCCGGCAAAATCTACGTCGTGGGCGGATTGACCCCCGATGGGGTGACAGCGGCCGTTGAGGAGTACGATATCGCGACCAACACCTGGCGGGCCCGGGCGCCTCTCCCGGTGGCGATGCACCATGCCGCCGCTGCGGCGGTCGGGGGCAGACTATATGTGATCGGGGGATATGGCCCCGGGAACGTCCCGTTGAATACCGTCTTTGAGTATGATCCCGCCGCCGACCGCTGGCGGGCGCGCGCTCCCATGCCCACCGCGCGGGGAGCGCTGGCCGTGGCCGTCCTGGACGGCCGCATCTTTGCGGTGGGCGGATTCGGGTCCGACGGGCAGGACACCACCGCGAATGAGATGTACGATCCCGGGCAGGATCGGTGGATAAGACACGCCCCGATGTCCACGGCGCGCAATCACCTGGGGGCGGTAGGCGTGGACGGCCGGATCTACGTCTTCGCCGGGCGGGTGCGCGGGCAGAATGTGGCGGTCACGGAGGTGTATGATCCACGCACCGACACGTGGCGCGGCGCCCCGCCAATGCCCACCCCGCGGAGCGGCTACGCGGTGGCCGCGGTCCGCGGCCGGATCTTTGTCATGGGCGGGGAGGTTGGGCGCCCGACCACCTACCCTGAGAATGAGGAGTTCGACCCCCGCACGAACACATGGACGGCGCGGGCGCCGATGCCCACTCCCCGCCACGGACTCGCCGCGGTCGCGGTGGAGGACCGGATCTATGTGATCAGCGGCGGCCCCAGGCCGGGCGGCTCATTCAGCGGCGCGAACGAAGTCTACTTCCCCGACTGACGCGAACCAGCGCTCCCCGCCCGACCAGATTCAGGCCAGCACGATCCTGCCGTCGCTCATGTCGGTGACGATGGCCAGCGCATGAATCGGCACCCCGAGCGGCCCGAGCACGGCGCGGCCGCCCTCGAAGGCCTTTTCGATCACCGCCCCGATGCCGACAATCGTCGAGCCCGCGGCCTGGGCCAGGCGGGCCAGCCCCAGGATCGTCTGGCCGGTGGCGAGGAAGTCGTCAATAATCAGCACACGCTCGCCGCGCGCGAGATATTCGGGCGAGACGATCAACTCCACGTTCTGACCCTTGGTATGTGATGGGGCAAGGGTGAGGAGCACCTGATCGGGCATGGTGATCGGCCTGGTCTTACGGGCATAGACCACCGGTAGAGCAAGATGCCGCGCGGTGGCGATCGCCGGGGCGATCCCCGAGATTTCCGCGGTGAGGACTTTGGTCGGGCGGACCGATGAGAAACGGGCTGCCAGCTCTCGCCCGCATTCGTCCATGAGCAGCGAGTCCACTTGATGGTTGATGAAGCTATCGACCTTGAGGATTCCCCCGCCCAGGTTGCGTCCTTCCTTTAAGATACGTTCCTTGAGCGCGTTCAAGGCAACCTCCCGGCGAGCAATTCCACCAGGTGTTTCGCCTCCCTGCCCGTGCCGTGAGCGATCTGCTGGCGGCACGAGACCCCCATCGCCACCACCTCGACGTCCGGTGCCGCGCGGCGCACGGCGGGGAGGAGGCGGCGCTCACCCATCGCCAGCGAGATGTCGTAGTGCTCGCGCTCGAAGCCAAACGAGCCTGCCATTCCGCAACAACCCGAGTCGACAATTTCGACTTCAAACCCCGCCGCTTCCAGCACGCTGGCGGCCGGGCGGGTTCCAACGCTCGCTTTCTGGTGACAGTGGCCGTGGAATAGTACTCGGTGCCGGGGGAGGGGAGGCGAGGGGTCTCCCGGCACCCAGCCATGCTTCTGCACGTGGTTGTAGAGGAACTCGTCGATGAGGAACGTATGCTCGGCGAGTTGGCGGGTATCCTCGCCCGGCAACAGGTCGGGCACCTCGTCACGGAAGGTCAAGATGCACGAGGGCTCGCACCCGACGATGGGGATGCCGGCCAGGGCGTAGGGCAGTAGCCGGAGGACGTTGGCTTCCGCGTGCGTCCGGGCGGTGGCGAGTAACCCTTTGCTGATCATCGGCCGGCCACAGCAGGTGACCTCAGGGACCACCACCTCGTACCCCAGCCCCTCCAGGAGAGTGACCGCCGCGCGGCCGATCTCCGGGTAGTTGTACCGCATGAACGTATCGGCGAAGAGGACCACGCGCGGAGCGGGAGGGCTTTCGACGCCTCGTGTCGTTCCGAAGGCGGAGGAAGCCCCCCCGCCGCCGCGTCGCTTCCACCAGGCGTCGAACGTCTGGCGCGCAAACGGAGGCAGCGGCCGGCGGCGGTCGATCCCTGCGAATCGATCGAGCATCCACCGCGCCGCACCGGATTGCGCCAGCCACGTCGAGACCGGTGCCAACCGCGTGCCGAGCTGGTTGAGCCGGTGGATGTGGCCGAAGAGGCGCGCGCGCAGCGGGTAGCCGTTCGTTTCGTAATACCGGGCGAGGAATTCGTACTTGAGTTTCGCCATGTCCACGTTGGCGGGACACTCCGCCTTGCACCCCTTGCACTCGATGCACAGGTCGAGCGCGTCGAAGAGCCGGCGGCCGGTGAGTTCTGAAGCCGGCAGGACGCCGGACAGGACCCCCCGCAACAGGTTGGCCCGCCCGCGCGTCGAGTGCTCCTCCTCCCGCGTCACCATGTAGGAAGGGCACATCGTTCCTTCGATTGTCTTGCGGCAGGCCCCCACACCGCTGCACAGTTCCACCGCCGCGGCGAGCCCGCCCTCCCGGCTCCAGTCGAAGTGGGTCTGCACGTCCATTGTCTGGTACGCGGGACTGTAGCGCAGGCTCTCGGTGATCGGCGGCGCGTCCACGATCTTGCCGGGGTTCATCAAGCCCTGGGGGTCGAAGGCGGTCTTGATCGTCCGGAACGCCTGATAGATCGTTGGTCCGAAGTAGCGTTCGAGGAACCAGCCACGGACCAGCCCGTCCCCGTGCTCGCCGCTCATCGTGCCGCCGAACTCGATCACCAGGTCGCCCACCGCCTCCGCGATGGCCCGCATCGTCTCGATCTGGTGGGCGTCTTTGAGGTTGATGAGCGGACGCACATGCAGGCAGCCGACACTGGCGTGCGCATAGATGGCCGCGCGTATACCATGCCGCTGGAGGATCTCCTGGAACCGGCGGATGAACGGCGCCAGGCGTTCCGGCGGCACAGCGGTGTCCTCCACGAACGTGATGGGCTTCGTGTCACCCTTGACACCCTGCAGCAGTCCCTGCCCTGCCTTGCGCACGCGCCAGATGTTGTCCTGTTCCGCGGGGTCTACCGCCCGCACCACGGCATAACCCATTCCGGCCCCCGCCAGCGACCGCTCCATGTCGGCGAGGCGCGTCAGTACCTCGTCACGACGCTCACCCGCAAACTCCACAATCAGGAGTGCCTCAGGATCCCCCTGCACAAAGGTCATGCGGCGCGCGACCTCCAGCTGCACGCGGGTCATCTCCAGGAGCAGTTTGTCGATCAACTCGACCGCGGAGGGCCCGTGCGGGAGGATGACCTGCGTCGCGAGCAGCGCCTCGTGGAGATCGCGGAAGTGGACGACGGCCACCGCAGCGTGCGGCGGGCGGGGCACGACCCCGACGGTCGCCTCGGTGACGACGCCCAGGGTTCCCTCCGAGCCCACGATCAGCCGCGCCAGGTTGAAGGGACGGAGGAACATCTCCGGCAGGTTGTAGCCGGCCACGCGGCGGAGGATCTTGGGGTAGCGGCGGTCGATCTCCTCGCGATGCGCCTCCACCGTCTCGAGCACCGTGCGATAGAGACGTCCTTCCCGCGAGGGCTCCTGCAGTTTGGCCGCGAGTGCCTCCTCGTCGATCGATCCCAGGACGAGCTCCTCGCCGTCCGCCAGAAGGAGGCGCACCGACTGAACGTGGTCCACCATCTTCCCGTAGACGATGGAGCGCGCCCCACAGGAGTTGTTGCCGATCATCCCCCCAAGCGTTGCCCGGTTGCTGGTAGCGGTGTCGGGTCCAAGGCGCAGGCGGTGGGGTGTGAGCGCCGCGTTCAACTCATCCTGCACCACCCCCGGTTGTACCCGCGCCACCTTGCGGTCCGGATCGATCTCCAGGATCCCATTCATGTACTTCGTACAATCCAGGACCACCGCGCGCCCGATCGCCTGCCCGGCCAGGCTCGTGCCGCCCCCGCGCGGCAGCACCGGCACGCCGGCCTCCGCGCACAGGCGCACGGTGGCGGCCACGTCCTCCGCATCGCGCGGCAGGACCACGCCGATCGGCAGAATCTGATAGATGGACGCGTCGGTGCTGTAGAGCACGCGGGAGAAGTGGTCGAAGCGCACCTCTCCCCGCACCGTTTCGCGAAGGCGGGCGGCCAGTGTGTCGATGGCCATTAGGTCATTCGCACCCGAGTGAGTCCTACAGCCTTAACACCATTCGCCGCGCTCCCCACCTCTTGCCTGCGCGGGGATCGCGAGGTGCTCTGTTATAATGACGCTCGTGTCGCTCGTCCCCACGCATGAGGTCCCGCAGACGATCACCGCCCGCCCGGCCGCCGCCATGGACCGGAGCCGTCTGCTCGGCGTCACGGTGGGCCACTTTCTCAACGACTTCCACATGTCGTGGCTCGCGCCGCTGCTGCCGCTACTCATCCCGCGATTCAACCTGAGCCTGGCGCTCGCCGGACTCCTCGGCACCATCCTGACAACCTCTGCGGCGCTGTCGCAGCCCTTCTTCGGCCTGGTCGCGGACCGCCTGCGCCGGAGCCTCCTCGTAGCGGCGGGCCCGGTGCTGACCGTGGTGGCGATGGCCACGACCGGCGTCCTGCCCACCTATCCCGCGCTGGTCGTGGCGCTGCTATGCGCCGGCATCGGCACCGCGGTCTTTCATCCTCAAGGCGCGGCGGCAGCTGGTTTCCACAGCGGCGATCGGCGCGCCACGGGCCTGTCGATCTTCGTGGCGGGGGGCGAATTCGCGTATTCGCTCGGGCCGCTGTACATTGCCGCGGTGGTGCAGTGGCAGGGGCTGTCGTGGACGCTGCCCGCGGCGCTCCCCGGGATCGTGGCGGTGGTGCTCCTTGCTGCGCTGATCCGGCGCTGGCCGACGGCGGCTCCCGCCCACGAGGGGACGCTCGGCCTGGCGCTCTCGACGCAGCGGCGGACCCTCTTCCTCCTGTGGATCTTCGTCGTGGTGCGCAGCATTATCGTGATCGCGTTTCTCACGTTTCTGCCGCTGCTGCTCCGCCAGCGGGGGGCGTCCCTGGTAATGGGGGGCACCGCGGTCTTCCTGTTCGGCGGGATTGGAGCGGCCGGCGGGGTATTGGGCGGACTCCTGGCGGACCGGGTGGGCCGGCGGGCGGTGCTGGTGCTCTCCTTTCTCCTGGGTGTGCCGCTCATGGCGCTCTACCTGCTGGTGGAGGCCGGCTGGGGGCTGTTCTTGCTGCCACTGGCGGGCATCATGGTCTACCTGTCCGCGCCGGTCACCATCGTCATGGCGCAGGAGAGGCTGCCGCACCATGCGAGTCTGGCCAGCAGCATCGTGATGGGCCTGGCCTGGGGGATCGGCGGGCTTGCGCTGACCGTGGTGGGCGCGGCCGCGGATCACATCGGCCTGCAGCGCACGCTGCTCATGACTCTCGGCTTGAGCGTGGTTGGAATGCTTTCGGTCGTCGGCCTACCGTCCGCCGGTTCACATCCCAAATCGCAGATTGATCAGTAGCTCCATGACGACTCGTCTGACGACGTTGAGGAGCAGGATCGCGATCAACGGGGAGATGTCCAGTCCACCGATGGATGGGATCACCCGTCGGAGGGGATCGAGGATCGGGCTGGTCAGGCGGTGGATCGCCTGGCCCGCGGGGTGATAGAGCGCCCCGGGGACCCATGAGAGCAGGATGCGGACGACGATCAGCAGGTACAGCAGCTTGAACAGGTAGTCGACCAGCGAGATCAGGCCCACGGGAAGTTCCCATTCGCGTCACCCGGGGCTCTTCCCTGGTAGAAAGCACCGGAGCCCGGGCTGCCCCGGGCCCCGCATGGTTGGTGTGGGTGAGCGTGGTCTAGAGGATGGTGACGTTAGTCGCCTGCGGACCCTTCTTGCCTTCCACGATGTCAAACTGAAGGGCCTGCCCCTCCTGAAGGGTGCGGAAGCCATCAGACTGAATCGCGGTGTAGTGCACGAAGACGTCCGTGCCGCCCTCGACGGAGATGAAGCCGTAGCCCTTCTCCGCACTGAACCACTTCACCGTACCAGTGGCCATCAATGCATTCCCCTTTCCTTACAACGTACAGGTACAGCGCGCTCCGCCTCGCCTGCCGCCGGGGAGTCTAGCACAGGCCCCTTTCCGATGTAAATAGGATGCGGTACGCTCTTGCTGCGTCCATCCGTTCGATGACTGTGCCGTGATGCCCGACCTACTCGATCCACGCGTCTCGCAGTACCTGGATGGTTTGCTGGCGCCGCGAGATCCGCTCCTCACGGAGATGGAGGCCCAGGCGTCGCGGGAACGCATTCCCATCTCAGGCCCGCACGTCGGCGGCTTGCTGGCCCTCCTGATCCGGCTCGGGCGGCCATCGCGCGTCCTCGAGGTGGGGACCGCGATCGGTTACGCCGCGATCTGGATGGGTCGCGCTCTCCAGGGGTCCGGCGGGCGGCTGCAGACGATCGAACTGCGCGCAGAGCGGGTCGCTGAAGCGCGCCGTAACCTGGTCCGTGCGGAACTTTCCGATATCGTCGAGGTCCTGCCCGGCGCCGGGCTGGAGGTGCTGCCGACACTCGCGGCGGGAGCGTTCGGCCTCATCTTTCTGGATGCGGTGAAGGCGGAGTATCCCGCCTACTTCGAGCGCGCGCTGCCCCTGCTGGCCGAGTGTGGCCTCCTCGTC
>JANONS010000396.1:0-2018 GCA_031420915.1 Armatimonadota bacterium | reverse complement strand
GCGTCGGTCGCGGCGGTGCGGGAGATGCTTTCCAGCCTGAAACTCTAGAAGGCCAGGCTCGCGGAGAAGCTAGATGCACGCTCCGGCAAATTCCCCGAGGTGCACCATCGGCCGATGAAGGAACGCCAGCGGGCTGCACTTGCCGTCGCGGTCGTGATGTGCACCGTCATTGCCCCGCAGGGTCCCGCGGTCGGAGGGCCAGGCGGTGTAGCGACGTCAATGGCCGAGGCGGATGCCATCCTGGCGGTGGAGATCCTGCGGACGGACTACACCGCCACGGCCGCCGATGGCCCGATGTATGCTGAGGCGAGGGTCCTCGGTGTCGTGAAGGGCAGGCTTGTCCGCGACAGCACCCTGAAGTTCGGTGAAACGGCGTGGTGTGGACCGGACTACCGGGCGGGAGAATTCCGGATTCTCTTTCTGCAGCGCGTGACGTCCCGGGACTACTTTGCCGCGGCCTCGTGGGCGACCTGGTGCCAGGCGGCGAACCGGGTCGGCGTGTTCTTCTCACCGGACGCCCTCCCGCTGCTCTCGCCCGCCTTCCTGCGGGTGTTCATGGAAGACATGCAGACCCTGGCGAAGAGCCCACCCCGGCTCAAAGTCACCGTTGTGCGGCGGGACCAGACCTCGGTCGTCCTGTCGATCGGCCTGATCAACACCGGCCGACAGCCCCTGTGGCTCAACCCCTCAAAGATGACGGCCAGTTTCGCGGCCGGGAAGGTCCGGCACACCAGACCGGTGAGGTTCGCCGGCGGACAGGGCACAGACTGGACCAGCATCATCCCGACCCAGGGAATCAGCGGAACGGTGACGATCGCCAGGGGTGACCTGCGGGGCCAGGATCGCATCGTCCTGCAGGTCACCCATAACAGCGTGTACTTTCCGTACCTAAGCTGGGCCGGTACGGTGTCGTCGGCGCCGTTGAACGTGGGGAAATAGCGCGTACCCGGGGTCACGCATGGACACTCGCCCTCTGACATGAAACTGCACGAGTATCAGGCCAAAGAGGTCTTCGCCCGCTACGGCATCCCCGTGCAGCGAGGCGTGGTGATCTCGCAGGCCGGGGAGGTGGACAGGCTGGACCTGCGCTACCCGGTGGTGGTGAAAGCCCAGGTACTGGTCGGCGGCCGGGGCAAGGCGGGCGGGATTAAACTCGGCCAGACGCCCGCGGAAGCGCGGCAGCACGCTCAGACGATTCTGGGGATGTCGATCAAAGGAGAGCCGGTCCGGCGGCTCCTCGTCGCGGAAGCGGCAGACATCAAGGCGGAATACTACCTGGCTTTCACCCTGGACCGGGAGGCGCGCCGGTTGGTGGCGGTCGCCTCTGCGTCCGGGGGCATCGACATCGAGGAGGTGGCTCGCACCACCCCCGAGCGAGTCGCCAAGCGGCACATCGATCCCTCTCTGGGGTTTCAGCCCGCCGACGCGCAGCGACTCGGCGCGGCCATCGGTCTGCGTGGCGAGCGCCTGGCGAGCTTTTCAGCCATTGCGGCTGCGCTCTACCGGCTGACGGTCGAGGAGGAGGCGGAGCTGGCGGAGATCAACCCGCTGGCGGTCGTCGGCGGCGCGGCCAGGGGTGACGCGGCCGGCGGCGCAGTCGATGATGACGCGAACGGCACGCTGCTGGCGGTGGACGCCAAGTTGATCCTGGACGACAGCGCTGCCTTCCGGCATCCCGATCGTCCGGTCAATGAAGAATTGACGGACCTGGAGCGTGCGGCGCGCGAGGCCGACCTGGCCTACGTCGAGTTGGACGGGGACCTGGCCATCATCGGGAACGGCGCGGGTCTCGTGATGTCCACGCTGGACGTCGTGGCGCACTTCGGCGGCCGCCCGGCGAACTTTCTGGATGTGGGCGGGGGGGCCACGACGGAGAACATGGTCGCCGCCTTAGACATCGTCCTGCGAAAGCCGGGAATCACTGCGCTTTTCATCAACATCTTCGGGGGCATCACGCGCTGCGACGACATCGCGCGCGCGATTGCGTCCCACCCGCCCCAGGTGCCGGTGACGGTGCG
>JANONS010000395.1:0-2550 GCA_031420915.1 Armatimonadota bacterium | reverse complement strand
CGGTGCGCCTCCCCGCCCGGCTTTTCATTGGACCCTCCCCGTGATGCCCTCCGCGCGGGAGGCCAGCGTCCGCAAGACCTGATCCGGCGTCCCGGTGATCCCCCCTGAGATAACGAACTTCAAGGCCTGCTCCACCGTCAGGTCGACGGGCTGTGCCTCCCGCCCCGACACGATGACCACGAACCCCGACGTAGGGTTGGGCGTGCCGGGGATGAACACGTGCAGCAGCCCCGACGCCGTCCCCTTGAGGTCCCCGCCCGTCACAAACCCGATCGCGTAGAGTCCCGGACGCGGCCACTGGACCAGGACCACCCGCTGGAAGGCCCCCCGGCCATCAGGCAGCAGCATCCCTTCGCTGAACTGCTTGATCGAACCGTAGATCGTCCGCGCCAGGGGGATGCGCAGCATCAGACGCTCGAAGCGATTGATCACCCGCCGACCGAGGACGTTGCTGGCCACCGCCCCCGCCAGCAGGATGAGCGCGAAACCGGCGATGAACCCCAGCCCGGTGATCGTCCGGCCGAGCAGCCGTCGGACGACCGGCTGCAGGACATTGTCCAGTTCCGTGAAGAGGTAGCGCAGCAGGAGCAGCGTGACCGCGAGCGGGAGGATGACGAGCAGACCGGTGATGAGATAGGTGCGCAGCCGCGCGCGCATCGCTCGGCCGATCACCCTCAGGGCGTCGTGGAGGGTACCGTGCGGGTAATCTTGACCTTGCCGATCCGCTGCCCCTCCACCTGCTCCACGGTGATCTCCAGGCCATCGTGCGAAACCCGTTCCCCCGGCTGGGGCACATGACCGAGCAGGCTGTAGACAAACCCGCCGATCGTGTCCACCTCGCCCGCGGGTAGGTCGAGACTGAGCAGCGTATTGGCTTCCTCGATGGGCGTCCGGCCGTCGACGAGCGCGACCTGGTCGTTGATGACCTCGACGAGCCGCTCCTCCACATCCTGCTCATCCAGAATCGGGCCCACGATCTCCTCAAGCAGGTCCTCAGTCGTCACCAGTCCGGCGGTGCCGCCGTACTCGTCCACCACGATCGCCAGTTGGACCTTCCGCCGCCGCATCTCCTTAAAGAGTTCGTCCAAGCGTTTGCTGTCGGGCACGTAATAGGCGGGACGCATGAACTCCACCACCGGTGTTGCCGCGCGGCCCTCCGCCAGCGGTCGGAGCAGATCCTTCAGCGTGAAGACGCCCACGATGTTGTCGATGGATTCATGGAAGACCGGCACGCGCGAGTGACCGGTCACCAGAATCAGCTGCACCGCGTCGGCTGCCGTGGCGGTATCCTCCAGGACGTCCATATCGATCCGCGGGACCATCACCTCGCGCGCCACCGTGTCGCCGAACTCGAAGATTGAGTGGATCATCTCGCGCTCTTCCTGCTCGATGGTCCCCTCCTCCTCCCCCATCTTCACCAGCATCCGGATCTCCTCTTCGGTGACGATGGGCGAGTTGATGTTCACCCGTCCGCCCAGCGGGCGGACCATCACGCTGCTGGCCAGCGAGAGGAGGCGGATGATGGGCGAAAGGAGACGGGAGAGCAGATAGACGGGACGGGCGAGGGCAATGGCGATCCCGTCCGCGTACTTTCCGGCGATGGTCTTGGGCGCGATCTCCCCGATCACCAGGATCAGGACCACCATGGTCAGGAAGGCATACAGCGCGGCGTGCGCCGGGAGGATCTGGATGAAGAGGGCCGCCGCCAGCACGGAGGCTCCCACGTTGACGATGTTGTCCGCCACCAGGAGCGTCGTCAGCATTCGGCCGGGGTCTTCCAACAGGCGGTGAGCCAACCGGGCCGCCTGGTCGCCCGCGTCCGCCCGCTGACGGAGGTGAAGGCGGTTGGCGGCAAAGAAGGCAGCCTCGGCCGCCGAGAAGACCGCCGAGAGAAGCAGGAGGAACCCGAGCAGGACGAACCCGACCGTACTACCTGAAGCGTCCAACGAAGCAAATCATCCCTTCTTGACGATCCCGGAACACAATTGGTGTTGGCGCGCCGTGGAACGTGTGCAGGGCGGAGAATCCTCCGCCCGGCTTCCTTAGTATACCATACCCCGGAGGGGGACCAGGCGCGGCCGGGGATGCCGCGAGGGAGCGCTTCATCGATGCGCGCTCCCGCCGGCCGCATCGAGCGCGGAGAGGATCTCGCGCTGGCGGCGGCGCATCCGCTTCGACGCGTTCGGCGTCCGGTCGTCGTATCCCAGCAGGTGGAGGACCCCGTGGATCACCAGGAGGGACAGTTCACGCGCAACGGTATGCCCGTACGCCGGGGCCTGGGCGGCGGCCCGCTCGGCCGAAACAATCACATCGCCGAGCACGCCTCGGGGCCCATCCTGGGGAAAGGCCAGCACATCGGTCGGACGGTCCACCCGCCGGTAGCGGCGGTTCAACGTCCGGATCGCCTCGTCGCTGACCACCGCGATACTGACCTCGCTCTCCTGCGGGCAGCCTTCGCTGCGCATCGCGAGCAACGCCGCCCGTCGCAGGCGTCGTCCATCCACCGCGACCGCCCGCTGACGGTTTGTGACCAGCGCCTTCATCCGCGCC
>JANONS010000394.1:0-3265 GCA_031420915.1 Armatimonadota bacterium | reverse complement strand
GCAGGCGTTCAGCAATCACTTCCGCCACGGGACGGTGGCTGTCGATGGAACGTCCCAGATCGCCGCGCAGCAGGCCCGTGATGTAGGCCAGGAACTGCTCAAGCAGCGGCCGGTCGAGGCCGTAGCCTTTCCGGATGGCCGCCTGCGTGGCCTCGGGTAGAAAGGCGACCGAACTCTCCCCCGAGCCGGCCAGCGGGCTGCCGGGCAGCAGACGCGGCAGAAGGAAGTTCGCGACCGCGACCACTGCCAGCAGAAGCACAAACCTCGCCAGGTGGGCTCGGACCGCAGGGCGCATAGAGATCAGCGGGAGAGGAAGGCCAGCTTGTTCTCCATGAGCGGGATGCCGTTGAGGATCCCGCCCCGCGTGGCAATCGGTGTGAGCTTGCGGCTGTCGTACACCCAGAACCAGCGTCGGTAGTACAGCGGCAGGGTGGGGAGCTCCTCGCTTAACAGCAGCTGCATACGGTCGATTATGCGGCGGCGCCGCTCCGGATCCAGCATGCGAACCTGCAGCCGGGCCAGCCGGACGAACTCCGGCGAGCGCATCGCACTCCCCCGGGCGAAGAGGTTCGCCTCTGCTCCAGTGAACCATGTGCGCAGGTAGTCGGGATCGCCTCCGCTGCCGATATGCAACGTGAGCAGCATCTGAAACCGCCCCTCGCCCCCCAGTTGAGCGCGCGTGGCGGCGTCCACTGTGCGGATGCGCACGTCGATGCCCACATCCTTCAACATCTGCTGAATGAGTTCCACGTCGCGCACCGGCCCGGCCACGAGCTCAAGCAGGAGACGCTCACCGTCCCGCGTCTCCAGCAGGCCGTCTCCGTCGCGATCGACGTATCCCAACTGCCGCAGCAGCGTCCGGGCGCGCTCCGGATCGTAGCGATATTGTCTCACCTGGCTGTTGTACCAGGGGTCCGTCGGCGGGACCACCCCGGCACTCCCCAGGGGGGCCGGTCCTCGCGTGATGATCTCGCCGATGCGCTTGCGGTCGAGCGCGTAGGCGACAGCCTGCCGGAATGGTCGCTGGTCCGTCGGAGGGCGGTCCAGGTGGAACATCAGCCGTACGATAGAGGGAGGGCCGGTCTCCAAGACGCGCAGGTAGGGGTGGTTCTCGAAGAGTCGGACGACGTCGTAGGTGGTGGCACTCGCATTGTCCACCTGACCGGTCTGCACCGCGAGAATCTGCCGCTCCGCCGGTAGCTGCAGGTACTGGATCTCCCGGATGAGGGGACGTCCCTTAAAGTAGTCGTCAAACGCCAGCAACCGGTATTGCCCAGCCTCCGGCCGGTAATCCACGAGGCGGTAGGGCCCCGAGCCGACGGCCATCCGCAGGTCCTGCTCACGCTCCGGATGGTCGATCCCCCGCCAGATGTGCTCGGGGATGATCGGCACCACGCCGGCGATGTTCTCCAGGAAGGGCGCGTAGGGGTGAGAGAGCCGCACGACGACCGTACGCCGGTCCCGCACCTCCACCGCGGTGACGACGGAGGTGTCCACCCACTTGAACGGGTGCTTGCGGTAGTAGTCAAAGGAGAACTTGACGTCGCGGGCGGTGAGCGGCTCCCCGTCGTGCCAGCGCACCGGCGTGCGCAGCGTGAAGATGTAGGCCGTCCCGTCCGGGCTGGCCCGCCAGCGCTCGGCCAGCCAGGGGATCAGCCCCCGGTCGTCCTTCCAGACTAGCGTGTCATAGATGAGGGTGAGCCGGACGACGCCGCCGGGGCCAAGTGCAGAGAACGCAAATGGCGTGAGAAAGCCGACGTCGAGCGGCCAGGTGAGCCGCAGGGTCTGAGTCTGGCCTGCAGCCGGCGAACCGGCAAGCGTCGCCGCCAGGGCCAGGAGGACCAGGAGACGCAAAGCCCTCATGACTCGAGGAGGACCATATCCCGCCGCTGCTGGTTGGTGAGCGCCAGGTGGTGGCGTGTGTAGTGCGCGAGATAGCGGAGTTGCCGTGGGGTGAGCTTGTAGCAGGCGCACCCCCAGTGCACGGCCACCACGTCCCCGGGTGCGACATCGGCGAGAAAGATCTTCCCTTCGAAGCGTCGCAGTACGCTGCGAGGTGCTGGCGGCCCGAGGGCGATCTCCTCGCCCGCCAGGCGGAGCGGCCGGCGCTCCACCAGCAGTGTGTCCCCGTGGTCGGCCACCACCCGCCCCCAGCTCACCCGACACTCGTCGATCGTCTCGAGGCTGTGGGGGCTCTCCAGATGTCCAGTCCGAATGGGCATGCTCAGGACATGAAAGTTGTGGTGCGGACGTGCGCCACCCGGCACCTGCCCCAGCACAGTGCGCAGGAGCCTGGCGGGGAAGCGCTTCTTGAACCGGTCCTCCAGGTGGCGATGGAGATCGGCCAATTCGACACGTTCCAGCAACTCGTTGCCGATCCAGTACGCCTCGATCACCTTGAGATCAAAGGGATCTGGGATGCCGTTTGCGGCCGCGATGAACGAGTAGTATGGAAAGGCGCCAGCAAACCGGGCGAGGATCTGCTCCAGCCCCCGGTCGCTGTGCTGCGCGACCAGGTAGTCGAGCATTACCCGGTTCTCCTCCGGCCCGCAGTAACCGAGCCGGTTCGGCATAAAGCTGAAGCGCGCCGCCAGCAACGCGCCAGCGCGGCTCATGGTTCCGCCTCCCCTTCGATCGCCGGGGCCAGCTCGCCTTCGAAGGCCTCCCCCAGCTCCTCCAGCAATTGGGCAGTTTCCCTTGCCGTCGCCTCGTCGATCTTCTCCACGGCAAAGCCCGTCTGCACCAGCACCCAGTCGCCGGGGGCCGCGTCGTCCAGCAGGCCCAGGTGCACCAGGCGGGGCGTACCAAAGACCTCCACCCGCCCGATGCGCTTCTCGGCGTCCACGATCTCCAGCACCCGGCCGGGGAGCCCTAGACACATGGCCTTAGCCTACCGCAACGCGGACCTGACCCTGCTCGACCACGATGGGCAGTGGGTCAAGCGCCAGGTCTGGATCGGAGATATTGCGGTCGCTGCGCAGATCGTAGCGCTCGCCGTGGCAGGGGCAGACCAGGAGGAAGGCCTCCAGGCGGGCGTCGCGCAGCGAGCCACCGCCCCGCGGGCAGCGGTCCCGGACGGCGTAGATCTTCCCGAAGGCGGTGCAGAGGAGGATGGCGGCACCGTTCAGCGTCAGGTGCTTCGTGCCGAAGGTGAACTCCTCCGTCGGGCCGACGTCCTTCCAGCCTTTGGCCCGCGAGAGCGACTCCAGGCTGATGAACGCGTCGGCGGCCTGTGGCTGTGGCAGCCCCTCCACTTCGATCCCGG
>JANONS010000393.1:0-1567 GCA_031420915.1 Armatimonadota bacterium | reverse complement strand
GTTTGAATCCCGACAGGCCGCGCGGCCTGCAAAAGGTCACGGCCACGCGATAGGGATCGGTGAAGCGCCAGGTCCCCATGAACGGCCTCCGGCCCGAAGATACTCCCGCAATCAAGAATCCTCCCCGCTCCGTCGTGACGGCGAAAGCCCTCACGAAGCGCTACGGCGCGATTACCGCCGTGGACGGCATCGCGTTCGCCGTCCGTCCGGGCGAGTGCTTCGGCTTCCTCGGCCCAAACGGCGCCGGCAAGACCACAACCATGAAGATGATCTACTGCGTGCTCCCGCCAACGGCTGGGGAGTTGTCGGTGCTGGATAAGGATGTCCGCACGCAGGCGCGGGCGATCAAAGCGCGGCTGGGGGTCGTGACGCAGGACAACACCCTCGACTCTGCACTCTCGGTGCGCGAGAACCTCGATATCTTCGCGCGCTACTACGACATCCCGTGGGCCCGGGCCAGACGGCGCACCGACGAACTGCTCGAATTCATGGCGCTCACCGATCGTGCCCGGGACAAGGTCGAGCAGCTCAGCGGCGGCATGCGGCGGCGGCTGATGGTCGCGCGGGCGCTCGTGCCGCAGCCCGACCTGTTGATCCTCGACGAGCCGACGACCGGCCTGGACCCACAGGCGCGGCGGCTGACATGGGAGAAACTGCGCCAGCTCAAGCGCACCGGCGTCACCCAGATCCTGACGACCCATTATATGGAGGAGGCCGCGGCCCTGTGCGACCGGATCGTCATCATGGACCGGGGGCGCATCGTGGCCGAAGGCGCCCCGGCTGACCTGGTGCGCACGCATGTGGGCCGAGAGGTCGTCGAGCTGCGAGGGCTGGGGGACGGGGAGCAGGTCCTCCGCGCGATCGCCGATCTCGCCGATGGCCACGAGGCGCTCGGTGACCTGCTCCTGGTGTACACCCGGGATGGCGAGGGCTTGCTTCACCGCGTGCAGATCTGCCGGCGCCGTGGAGATCGTGAACTGCTCATCTTCGCTGGTGAAATCCTCGGCGCCGGCATCGAGCACTTTCTCCATCACGTCGTCGTCGCTCTTGCCCTTGGTTGGGACGTAGATTTGCCCCTTCCGATCGAACATGAAGGACACGGAGTTGCTTGCGCCGAGATTCCCACCGCCGCGCGAGAGTTTGGCACGAATCTCGGCAACGGTGCGCGTCGGATTATCGGTGAGCGCCTGGATCATCAGCGCCACGCCCCCGGGCCCATACGCCTCGTACAACACTTCTGAGTAATCCACGCCTTCCAGATCACCAGTGCCCTTCAGCACGGCCCGCTCGATGTTCTCCTTGGGGCACGACTGGGCCTTGGCGTTCTCGATTGCCGTCCGCAGGCGAGCGTTGCCATCGGGATCGCCGCCGCCAGCCTTCGCGGCGACCGTGATCTCACGGAGCAACTTGGTGAACAGCGCGCCGCGCTTCTTGTCGGTCGCGGCTTTGTAGTGCTTGATCTGTTTCCACTTACTGTGGCCGGCCATCTCGAACGTCCGATAAAGGAAGGAGGATGATGCGAGAAATCTAAATGCGAAGCGGGGCGGACGCCCGATGGCGCCCGCCC